>JASLBZ010000223.1 GCA_030146285.1 Neisseriaceae bacterium
GCACGGTTAACCGCACTACTGGCTCGAAGCTTGGCAGCTTGCGCTGCATTTAACTGTGCTTTGACTTCATCGGAAGACAATTGAGCCAATACTTGATTGGCTTGAACATAGTCACCTTCTTGAACCGTGATATTTTGTATTTTCCCTGGATACAAGGTCGCCACATCCATGCGCCCCAGCTCCAATCGTCCATTGGTACTTACAATTCCCTCTGGCAACTTAGGCTTTTGCTGTAAAAACCAATAACCCACTGCCCCAATAGCAACCGCCAAAACCACAAACACCATACTTATTTTTTTCATTGACATTTTCCCGCGTCAGTACCGACTCATTAAAACCGATTTTTGCTAAATTAATAATCAATTATTCTTATTCTATTAGATTATCATGCCATTGATTTAAAAGTATTCATACTCTAAAAATAAATACGAAGTCATAATGACATGCAATTTCAATAACAAACAACAACATAGGAAAATCCGATTATTATCTTTCATTAAATAAATATTCAATATTTGTATATTGTAAAATCTGATGCCCATATTTTGGCAAGTTTTGTCGCCATTACGATTAAGCAACCAATAAAAAATACCGCCAGTCATGGTCGGTATTGGTTTACTTCATTAGCCACTAAATGCTCACTTAGGATTAACGCTGATACAATCCGGTGATGGTTGCTTGTCCAATACAATGTGCATTCACCATAAAACCCGTCATGGATGTGGTCACATCTTGGGGAAGATCAATGATTTCACAGTCCAATGCATACACGGTGAAATGGTAACGGTGTGCGGGATCTCCTTCTGGCGGATAACAACCACCATATGCATAATCGCCACCATCATTTCGCAGTTGTCTTGCACCTGCTGGTAAATGACCATTGCCAAGTTGCCCTGCATTGTGTGGCAATTCTTGGCAGTCTGCCGGGATATTGATTGCCATCCAGTGCCACCAACCTGCACCACCAGTGGGCGCATCAGGGTCATGCATGGCAATGGCAAAGCTTTTTGTCTGCTCGGGCACATTCTCCCAAGACAATTGAGGAGATGCAGCCAAGGCATGGTCAGCTTGAAAATGATCTGGTAAAAATTGCCCGTCTTGAAACTCATTGCTTCTGATTAAAAAATCCGACATCGTAATCTATCCTTTCAAATACCCCAAAAAAACCAAATGTTGTTTGCATAAACAACAGTGTTATAAAAAATTATTTATTTTTTTATTGTCATAAAGCCTTTAAGTCCCTGTTTATATAATACTCTCAATATGCCAAGCATAAGAAGCAAAAAAAAAGACAAATTTCAAGCCCTAGCCAATAAAAAATATAGCGACTATAATTCAACATCTAGTAAAAAATACCAAAAAAAATACTGTATATAGTGTTTTTGCGCCAAGTCAACACAAGTCTTGGTGATTACCATTTCAATCTGTAAAAACCGCTCGGGGGCTTCTTAATGACTACAACACAGCAAATCAAAGTGACCAAACGTGATGGCCGTCTCGAACCAATTGACTTAAATAAAATCCATCGTGTTATCGCTTGGGCTGCTGAGGGCTTAGACAATGTATCTGTATCATTGGTAGAACTGCGCTCACAAATCCAATTTTACAATGGCATTCGTACTGAAGACATCCATGAGACAATCATTAAAGCTGCAGCCGACTTAATTTCAGAAGAAACCCCTGACTATCAGTTTTTATCTGCTCGTTTGAATATTTTCCATCTGCGTAAAATTGCGTATGGCGAATTTGAACCACCTCACTTTTATGAGCATGTGAAAAAATTAACGGCAGCCGGCAAATATGATAACCATATCATGGCTGATTATTCTGTTGAAGAATTCGACATCATGAATGACTACATTGACCATTCTCGTGATATGAATTTCTCTTATGCCGCAGTAAAACAATTAGAAGGCAAGTATTTGGTGCAAAATCGCGTGACCAAGCGCATTTTTGAAAGCCCACAATATTTGTACGCACTGGTTGCGATGTGTTTGTTTGCAAACTACCCAAAAAACACACGCATGCATTATGTGCAAAAGTTTTACGATGCCATTTCCACATTTAAAATTTCATTACCCACACCAATTATGGCTGGCGTGCGCACACCTTCACGCCAATTTAGCTCATGTGTATTAATTGAGTGTGATGACAGTTTAGATTCTATCAATGCCACCGCCAGCGCCATTGTTCGCTATGTTTCACAACGAGCAGGTATTGGTATCAATGCCGGGCGCATTCGCGCTTTGGGCAGCGAAATTCGTGGTGGTGAAGCCCAACACACAGGCTGTATCCCATTTTACAAACATTTCCAAACGGCTGTGAAATCATGCTCACAAGGCGGTGTTCGTGGTGGTGCTGCAACCTTGTTCTACCCATTGTGGCATTTGGAAGTTGAGTCATTACTGGTATTGAAAAACAATCGCGGTGTAGAAGAAAACCGTGTGCGCCATATGGATTACGGCGTGCAAATCAACCGTGCTTTATACCAACGTTTGATTAAAAACCAAGACATTACGCTATTCTCTCCTTCTGATGTGCCTGGCCTTTACGATGCATTCTTCGCAGACCAAGATGAATTTGAGCGTTTGTATGCTTTGTATGAAGCAGATGAGAGCATTCGCAAAACCCGCGTTTCTGCAATTGATTTGTTCTCATTGCTGATGCAAGAACGTGCCAGTACTGGTCGCATTTACATTCAAAACGTGGACCATTGCAATACCCACAGTCCTTTTGACCCCAAACACACTCCCATTCGTCAATCGAATTTGTGTCTAGAAATCGCTTTGCCAACCAAACCATTGAATGATATCAATGATGAAAATGGTGAGATTGCATTGTGTACCTTGTCTGCATTTAACTTAGGTGCCATTGACAGCTTGGATGAACTAGAAGGTCTGGCTGATTTGGCTGTGCGCGCTTTGGATTCATTATTGGATTACCAAGATTACCCGATTCCTGCTGCCAAAATTGCCACAGATAAACGCCGCACTTTGGGCGTTGGTGTGATTAACTATGCTTATTATTTGGCTAAAAATGGTGTGCGCTATTCGGATGGCTCAGCCTTAAATCTAACCCACCAAACATTTGAAGCCATTCAATACTACTTGCTAAAAGCATCAAACCAATTGGCAAAAGAATTTGGCACCTGCCTGGCCTTTGATGAAACCACTTATGCGCAAGGTATTTTGCCAATCGACACATACAAAAAAGACTTGGATGCCATTTGTGTTGAACCATTGCATTTAGATTGGGAGACTTTGCGTGCCAGCATTCAAGAACATGGCTTGCGCAACTCTACTTTATCCGCACTTATGCCATCAGAAACGTCGAGCCAAATTTCCAATGCCACCAATGGTATTGAGCCACCTCGCGGCTTAGTGTCGATTAAAGCATCCAAAGATGGCATTTTGAAACAAGTGGTTCCTGAATATAGCCGCCTAAAAAATGAGTATGAATTATTATGGCAAATGCCAAGCAATGACGGCTATGTGAAGCTGGTTGGTATCATGCAAAAATTCGTTGACCAAGCCATTTCTGCCAACACCAATTATGACCCACAACGCTTTGAAGGTGGCCGCGTACCGATGAAACAACTTCTAAAAGATTTGTTAACGGCTTACAAATACGGCTTAAAAACCCTTTATTACCATAACACCCGCGATGGTGCAGACGATGTACAAGGCGACTTGCAGCAAGATGATGGCTGTGCTGGCGGCGCTTGTAAAATTTAAGTTGACCTTTCAGGCTGCCTTGTGATGAACACATCAGCCTGAAAGCAGTAACAGATTCAAGGTTACCAAAATGGTAAACAATAAAGGTTAATACAATGAAGTACAGTACATTCTCATCGACAAACAACAATCAACTATTGGAACCCATGTTTTTTGGGCAACCTGTCAATGTCGCGCGTTATGATCAACAAAAATATGATATTTTTGAAAAGCTAATTGAAAAACAATTGTCATTCTTCTGGCGTCCTGAAGAAGTCGATGTATCGCAAGACAGACAAGACTATGCCAATTTGCCTGAACATGAAAAACACATTTTCATTTCTAACTTAAAATACCAAACGCTATTGGATTCAATTCAAGGCCGAAGCCCGAACGTGGCTTTATTGCCATTGGTATCGATACCCGAACTAGAAACATGGATTGAGACATGGTCTTTTTCTGAAACCATCCACTCTCGCTCTTACACCCACATTATCCGCAATATTATCAATGTTCCTGCCGTGGTTTTTGACAGCATCGTGGACAATGAAGAAATCATTAAGCGTGCCAATGGCATTTCGCAGTATTACGATGATTTGATTCTCATGACGCAATACTATAATTTGCACGGTGAAGGTCGTCATGAAATTGATGGTCGTCACATCAATATTTCGTTGCGCGGTTTAAAGAAACAGCTTTATTTATGCCTGATGAGCGTTAACATCTTAGAAGCCATTCGTTTTTATGTGAGCTTCGCTTGCTCATTTGCATTCGCGGAGCGCGAATTGATGGAAGGCAATGCCAAAATCATCAAACTAATTGCTCGCGATGAAGCCTTGCATTTAACGGGCACACAGCACATGATCAATATTTTGCGAAGCGGTCAAGATGACCCTGAAATGGCAGAAATTGCAGCTGAATGTGAACAGCAATGCTTTGACATTTTCAAAGATGCCGCCATTCAAGAAAAAGATTGGGCTGCGTATCTGTTCAAAGACGGCTCGATGATTGGCCTGAACAAAGAAATATTAGGCCAATACGTTGAGTACATTACCAATTTACGCATGGGCGCTGTTGGCTTAAAACAAGCCTTCCCTGAAAGTACCCAAAACCCCATTCCTTGGATCAATGCTTGGTTATCCTCGGACAATGTTCAGGTTGCACCACAAGAAGTTGAACTGAGCTCTTACTTAGTAGGACAAATTGATTCGCAAGTCAATGCCGATGATTTGGGTGATTTTGAACTGTAATGCCATATATTCAAACAGACCATGCTTATTTTTTGTTGCAAGAAAATGAAACGCTTTTAGAAGCATTAGAGCGCACAGGGCACCAAGTCGAATACCAATGCCGTGAAGGCTATTGCGGCTCTTGCCGTACCCGTCTGGTTTCAGGCAGCGTACAATATGCGGAGCAACCTTTGGCATTTGTGTCACATGACGAGATTTTACCTTGCTGTTGCAAAGTGACAGAAGATGTTCGCATCGAAGCGCAATACAAAAAATAAAATGTTCTTAATATCAAAAAGCCCCCATCAATCCATGATGAGGGCTTTTTGTTTGTCATCGTCAATAACATACCGATCTTGGCATGTTTTAAATCATCGGTGGCGAATTTCCCAGCATTGATGGATTTTTTGATTGCGAAAATCGTCAGGAATCGATTGGTGTGTGATATTTTTCACATCGTATTCATCTTCTAACGCCTCACTTAAAACGAAGCTGCGTAAGTTGTTAGAGAAAAACAAAACACCATCTTGTGCCAACAAATCCATAGCGCCGTGTACCAATGTTTCTTGGTCTCTTTGCACATCCAAAATATCCAACATTTTTTTACTGTTAGAAAAGCTAGGCGGATCCATTACAATAATATCAAACTCACGCCCTGCAATTCGCGCATCATCCAAATACACAAAAACATCTTCACGAATAATTTGATGCTTTGCCAGATCCAAACCATTCAGTTCAAAATTGCGCTCAGCCCAAGCCAAATACGTATTTGACAAATCAACCGTTTCGCTTGATGCCGCACCACCGGTGGCCGCATACACAGTAAAACTGCCCGTGTAAGAAAATAAATTCAAAAAGCGTTTATTTTCCGCCATTTGAGCCACTTTTTTGCGGGTATTTCGGTGGTCCAAAAACAAACCGGTATCCAAGTATTTTTCCAAATTCACCCAAAATGCACGACCATTTTCATGCACCACAAAATCTTCGCCCAAAGACCCCGTCTTTTCGTATTGCTCCAAACCTTTTTGACGCTTACGAACCTTAACCACAATATCTTCGCGAGCAAAACCCGTTACAAACGTAATGGCTTCTAAACATTGCTCTAGCCATTTTTTATGATCACTATCGTGCATCAACCAACCAGTATCGACTTCTTGTAAATGAATCTTGTTCTTATACAAATCAATCACAAATGGGAATTGTGGAATGTCACGGTCATACATTCGCCAAGCCTCAGTATTTTGCTTCTTCGCCCATTTCATTAAATGCTTAATATTTTTGCCCAGTCGATTGGCAAATGCAGAGATTTCAGTCATTTTTTCTTACATTTTCTTTAAAATACATCAATAAAACAATTTTACCTGTATTCTAATCATTCGCCTAATGCTTTTCATGCAGCTTATTTGTGCCATTTACTTGACACATTGTGGTAATAAGTATTAAAATTAAAAAGATTTGATATTTATCACATCACAAAAGAAACTTTTCGAAAAGAAATTGCTAATTTGAAGCCATCGTCTTCGACCCCAAATACGTCTGCCACCGCGAGTGCCATATATGCGCTCCGAATCTATCTCTGCATGCCGTTTAAAGCTTGGTTGTCGCCGATGCCATATTTATTACAGTCTTTAAAGTAAGTTAAATCCAAAGACTCCTCGGCAAAGCAACCTTTAAACACCTCTATTTTCAAACCGAATAATCATTGGTTTGTTGAAGTTATGTATTTGCTGATTCTATCAGGAACATTATGTCTATTACATTTGCAGATTTAAATTTAAGCCCAGCATTAGTTGAAGCCGTGGCGGCAGAAGGCTATACACAGCCTACAGAAGTACAAGCCCAATCAATCCCAGCAGCCATTCGTGGTGAAGATTTATTGGTTTCAGCACAAACTGGTAGTGGTAAAACTGCTGCCTTCCTTTTGCCTTCTATGGAACGCATTCAACAACGCACTGACAAACCAGGCAAAGGCCCTCGCGTATTGGTATTGACACCAACTCGTGAATTGGCTCAACAGGTTGAGAAAAACGCTATTTCTTATGGCGTTAACATGAAGTGGTTGCGTGTTTGCTCTTTGGTTGGCGGTACCTCTTTTGGTTACCAAACTCGTATGTTAAGCCGCCCTATTGATATTATCGTGGCTACACCTGGTCGTTTAATGGACCACATGCGCCAAGGTCGCATTGACTTCTCTCGTCTAGAAACTTTGATTCTTGACGAAGCGGACCGCATGTTAGACATGGGCTTTATCGAAGACATCGAGACCATCGTTAAAGCAACACCAGCTGACCGTCAAACACTATTGTTCTCTGCAACTTTAGATGGCGTTGTTGGCAATCTAGCGCGAAAATTAACCAACAACCCAACTGCTATTGAAGTTGAGCGCGTTGCTGAAGAAAACAAAATTGAAGAACAGCTATTGTACGCTGATGACTTCCGTCATAAAGATCGTTTGCTAGACCACATCTTGCGCGATGCCAACATTGACCAATGCGTTATCTTTACCGCAACAAAAGCATTCAGTGAGCAATTGGCTGATGATTTGTATGCAAAAGGCTTTGCAGCTGCTTGCTTGCATGGTGACATGCCACAAAACTGGCGTAACCGTACGCTTAACGACTTGCGTTTAGGTCGCATTAAAATCTTGGTTGCAACCGACGTTGCTGCCCGTGGTATTGACGTACCTACAATCACTCACGTGATTAACTATGATTTACCAAAACAAGCGGAAGATTATGTTCACCGTATTGGCCGTACTGGCCGTGCTGGTCGCAGTGGCTTGGCTTTGACTTTTGCTGAAGTTAAAGAATACATGAAAGTGAACAAAATTGAACGCTACTTGAACCGTCAATTGCCAGAAAAAACAATTGAAGGTCTTGAGCCTACTCGTCGCAAACCAAAAGGTGGCTCAAACGGCAGCAGCGCCAATGGTCGTCGTCGTCCTAGCAGTGGTGGTTATGGTGGTTCTCGCCGTGAAGGTGGTCGCGCCGATGCACCTCGTCGTGAAGGTCGTCGTGACTCAGCACCTCGCAGTGAAGGCAGTCGTGATGGCGCCGCTCGCAGCGAAGGCAATCGTGATGGTGCTTCTCGTTACCAAGGTAGCCGTGATGGTGCACCTCGTCGTGAAGGCAACCGCAGTGAAGGCAGTCGTGATGGTGCTTCTCGTTACCAAGGTAGCCGCGATGGCGCACCTCGTCGTGAAGGCAGTCGTGATGGCGGTGCTCCACGTCGCGAAGG
>JASLBZ010000234.1 GCA_030146285.1 Neisseriaceae bacterium
CGGTTGGTGTATTTTTTCGCAATCGAAATCACCAAACGCAAGTTGGCTTGAATCATTTCTTGCTTGGCATTGTTGGTTTCACGTTCGCCACGAGACATATCACGGCTGATGTTTTTTAATTCATCAATCGACAACATGGTGATGTTTTGAATGTTTTGAATGTCTTCTTGTTTTTCAGAAATAGCATGCTGAAAACGCACCAAAGCATTGGTCCAAGCATGATTTTTGTTTAATTCAGTTTCTAACCAGGCAGGATCGGTGATGTTCGGAACCACATTTTTGCGGAAATGATCTTGATCCATGTGGATGTGATTCAAACAAATATCACGAATATCACGTTCAAAACGGCGTACATTGCTTACGTGAACATTCAATGTGTCACACAAAGCTTCAATTTGACGGGTTGCAAAACGCACTTGCAACAAATCACCTGTAATGTCTGCACGAAGAATGTCATATTCTTTGCATTTACGACCTTTGGTAACCAAAAGGGCTAGCAACTGATCATATTTAACTTGGATGCCATCAAAATGCTCTAATGCACTTAGCTTTAGCTCTTCTAAGTTAGCACTGGCCAAAGCAGCATTATTGGCTTCTTCGTCTTCTTCGTCTTCTTCGGTTTCTTCGTCCGAGTCGATGTCAGCATCATCTTTGACTTCAGCTGCAGAAATAGCAGGCGTGTCTGTGGTGTTGATTAAGTCGACATCTTCTTCGTTCGGGTCAATCATCGCTTCGATGACTTCATCAATGCGAATTTCATCATTGCGAACGCGGTTGATTAAAGTCAGAATATTGCCAATCGAAGAAGGGCAATAACTAATTGCTTCAATCATGCCTTTTAAAGCGGATTCGATTTTTTTCGCGATGATGATTTCATCTTCGCGTGTTAACAAATCAACTTGGCCCATTTCACGCATGTACATACGAACAGGGTCGGTTGTGCGACCAAATTCGGCATCTGCGCTAGACAAAGCAGCTTCAGCTTCAGCTGCTGCATCTTCATCAGTAACGCCAGCATTGCCATCAGACATCAATAAAGACTCAGCATCAGGCGCCACTTCTGTGACTTGAATGCCCAAGCCTGAAATCATGCTAACGATGCTGTCGATTTGCTCTGAGTCAGACATATCGTCTGGCAAATGGTCATTAATTTCTGCGTATGTGATGTAGCCACGTTCTTTACCAAGAACAATCAGGCGGCGTAGACGGGTACGCTGCTCTTCGACCGTTAAGGGACGGTCGTCGTCGTCATTGTCTTCTTCCGCTTCTTGGTGTTGGTTTTTATTTAATGGATTGGCCATATTTCCTTCTCATATTAATGAGTTAATCACATGAAAAACAGATTTGTAACCGGGCTAAAGACATTTAATGGCTGCTATCTCGGCACAAAAGTGCCAGTAACAAGCGGCTTTCTTCTGAAGATAAACCACCTTGTTTTGTTTTTAAGGTTAGCTGCTGAATTTGTACTTTTTTACTGTCGGTTAAGATTTTCTGCATTCCTTCGATAAAGGCTTGTCGCGCTTCATCGGTTTGTTCTAATTCTTGCTCAATGCTTTCGAAAGCCTGTCTAAAAAGTTGGTTTAAATCAACTTCATATTGGCTGCCACGAACATGTTCGAGAACTTGCGCACTCGAACTGATTTTGGGCAAACATTTTAACATATCCGTTAAATAGGCTAAACAAGCAAAATCACCATCAAGCGATAAATATTCAGGTATTTCAATATATGAGGCCCATTCTGGGTTTATCAAGAGCGTCACAATTTGTTTTTGCACCAAAGGCGACATATTGGGCTGCCTAAAGGTTTTTACTGGCAAGTGGTAATTTTTAAGCTTCGCTTGGCGTTTTAATGGAGCTTGCTCAATTAATTGCATTAAGTCATGTAGTTCGATGTCAACCATTTGCGAAAGTTGCTGCATTAATAAGTAATTCAAAGCAGGGGCTTTAATTTGTTGTATTAATGGTCTTGCAACTTTGATTAATTCTGCTTTACCTTCTTGTGTGGCCAAATGAATGTCTTCACTGAGGTGCTTGAAGAAATATTTGGAAAATGGCTGACTGCTGTCTAATAATAAAGTTTCAAATTGTGCTTTGCCAAATGCTTGTACATAGCTGTCAGGGTCATGCTCTTCTGGCAAGAATAAAAAATGCAACGCCTTGTCGTCTTGTAATAGTGGCAGTGCATTTTCCAAAGCTCGCCAAGCGGCTTTCTTACCAGCTAAGTCACCATCAAAAGCAAAGTACACATCACTGGTATGGCGAAACAGCATTTTAATATGGGCTGCGCTTGTGGCTGTGCCAAGGGCGGCAACAGTATATTCGATGCCATGTTGGTACAGCATCACCGCATCCATATAGCCTTCGACCACCAAAGCACGATTGGCATCCTTAATAGCGCCACGGGCTTCATATAGGCCGTACAGCTCTTTGCCTTTTTCAAACAAAGGTGTTTCAGGTGAGTTCAGGTATTTCGGCTCACCTTTGTCAATAACACGACCGCCAAATGCAACAACATGACCTGTTTGGTTGCGAATGGGGAACATAATTCGATCGCGAAAACGGTCGTAATGTTTGTCCTCTTTGTTAATCACCAAGCCAGCTTGTATTAAATGCTCATTTGGATAATCAGCAAAGCTTGCTTGTAATGCTTGCCAATCGTTCGGCGCATAACCAATGCCAAAGTGGGCAATGGTTTCTTGGCTCAGGTGGCGTTGTTGCAAGTAGTTAATGGCGTGTGAGTTGTGTTTCAGGCTGCTTTCGTAAAAGGTGGCAGCCTGTGCCATGACGTCTTCTAATGACAGCTTTAACTCTTTTTTGCGCTTAGCCAGTGCAGGATTGCCTTGTTCGGCTGACTTGGGAACCTTTAATCCCACTCGATCGGCTAAGAAGGTTACGGCTTCTACAAAAGCCAAGCCCTGATATTCCATAACAAAACCAATGGCACTACCGTGTGCACCACAGCCAAAACAATGGTAAAACTGTTTGGTGGGGCTCACGGTAAACGATGGTGATTTTTCTTTATGAAAAGGGCAGCAGGCCATGAAATTTTGGCCACCTTTTTTTAAAGGGACTTGCTCATCAATGACATCAACGATGTCAACTTTGGCCAGCAAGTCATCGATAAAATCGCTAGGAATCATTATTGGCTCAAGGCATCTTTAAGCAATTGGCTCACTGTACTCATGTCTGCTTTGCCAGCGAGCTGTCCTTTTAAAAGACCCATAACTTTACCCATTTGTGCCATGCCTTGTGCGCCGGTTTCAGAGATGGCAGCTTGAATGGCTAGTGAAATGTCGGCGTTAGACATCATTTGTGGCATGTAAGTTTCTAAAATGTGGATTTCAGATTCTTCTTTGTGGGCTAAGTCGTCGCGTTTGGCTTCTTTGTATATTTTGGCAGCATCTTTGCGCTGTTTGATCATTTTGGTCAGAATGCCGACGATGATTTGTTCGTCGACTTCAATTTGTTCATCAACTTCAATTTGTTTGATGGCCGCAGTGAGCATGCGCAAAGTGGTGAGTTTTTCACTGTCTTTGGCACGCATGGCATTTTTAATGTCATCTTGAATTTGAATTTTAAGCGTCATGAACATTTCCTTTTGTTGAGTGCAAATGGAAACACCGCAACAGTGTTGCGGTGTTTCGGTAGCTTTCGCAATAATACTAAATATACAACCAGTGTATTTTAGTAGTATTTTGGAGGCAATTGTTGGCTACGTAAACGTTTTTGTAAACGTTTAACAGCAGCAGCGCCTTTGCGTTTGCGTTCAGTTGTTGGTTTTTCGTAGAATTCGCGAGCACGCAATTCAGTCAAAAGACCAGTTTTTTCTACAGAACGTTTGAAGCGACGCATCGCTACTTCGAATGGTTCATTTTCTTTTACGCGAACAGCTGGCATAAAAATCCTTTAAATATCTAATTGGGGGAATAAAAAATAAAAAGCTCATGTGAGCCCAAAATTATTTTGGTTAAGCTAACGGCTTTATTGGACAGATGTTCATGCCCAAACAACAATCACCCCCTTAGGCAATTAATGCACATGCTTAACAGACCGAGCTTAGTAAACTGTTAAAGCATAATGTGTTCGAAAAGATGGAAAATTATTCCAAAATTTCCGACTCTTGTCAAGAGTTATCTTAATTTCGGGTGACTTTGTTGATTTGTGTGATCGAATGCAGGCCACGCAAGATTCGATTGATTTGTTGTACATTTTTCACGCGAAGCTTAAAGCGAAAAACGATAAACCCTTCGCTGCCATCTTGTTTTTCAGATGGGGTGGCAACAGATTCAATATTGGCATTTTCGGCAGAAATAATATTGGCAATACTGGCGAGTAAGCCGTGGGCATCTTGTGCTGTTAGCGTTAAGGTGCATTGGTAATTTTTAGAGCTGTTTACCATTTCCCAGTTTGCATCTAGTTGATATTCAGGATCTGATTTTAGCAAGTTTGGACAGCTGTCGCGATGAATCATCAAGCCTTGTTCTTTAATCAAGACTGCGCGAATGGTGTCTCCTGGGATGGGGTTGCAGCAGCTGGCCAAATGGACACTATTGGTTTCGTTGCCATTGATGGTAATCGGACCCAATTTGACGCTTTCGCCCAGATGTTGGCCTGCCAAGGTAATCAAATCTTTGGCAACCACAACGGGCAAGGTGCGACCCATGCCAACATCGTATAAAACATCTTCAAAAGTGATGTTTTTATTGGCTAAATCCAATAAATACGAATCTTTAACTGCCTCTGATAGCAAAACATCACGAGGCAATAGGCTGGCCAATGCTTTATTCAATAGATTTTCACCCAAAGAAACGGCATCTTTTCGGTTCATGTTTTTAACATAGCTGCGAATGGCACTTCGAGCGCGACCTGTGGCAACAAAGCTGAGCCAAGCAGGGTTGGGGTTGGCTTTCGTTGAGGTTACAATTTCAACGGTATCCCCTGTTTTTAATTTGGTGCGAAGTGGTTCCATGGTGTTGTTAATGCGAGCTGCAACACAACGGTGGCCAATATCAGTGTGCACCGCATAAGCAAAGTCAATGGGGGTTGCTCCACGGGGTAGGACAATAATTTTGCCTTTGGGTGTAAATAAATACACTTCATCCGGGAATAAGTCGATTTTGACATGCTCTAAGAACTCAATGGCATTGTCGCTTTCAGCTTGCAAGTCCAAGATGTTTTGTAGCCATTGGTGGGTACGCACATTGGCTTCATCAAATGACGTGCCATCGGATTTGTACATCCAGTGACTGGCAATGCCACCATCGGCAATATTGTCCATTTCGCGGGTGCGGATTTGCACTTCGATGGGTAAGCCATAAGGTCCCACTAAGGTGGTGTGCAAGCTCTGGTAGCCATTGTTTTTAGGAATGGCTATGTAGTCTTTAACTTTGCCAGGTTTTGGCTTGTACAGCGTGTGTAGAGCGCCTAAGGCGAGGTAGCAAGCAGGAATGCTGTCTACAATCACACGAAAGCCATAGATGTCCATGACGTCTGCAAAATGCAAGCCTTTGCTTTGCATTTTTTTGTAAATGCTGTAGAGGTTTTTTTCTCTGCCTTTGATCTTGGCTTCGATGTTAAAAGCCAATAATCTTTGGCTAAAAGCAGCCAATACTTTGCCAACCACGTCGCGACGATTGCGACGAGAGGCTTTGATGGCTTTGGTTAATACATCATAACGGTTAGGATACAGATGTTGAAAAGACAGATCTTGTAATTCACGGTAAACGTTATTTAAGCCAATTCGGTTTGCCAATTGCGCATAAATTTCCAAGGTCTCATTGGCAATGCGACGGCGTTTTTCAGGACGCATGGCATCCAGAGTGCGCATATTGTGTAAGCGGTCTGCCAGCTTAATAACAATAACGCGAATGTCTTGCACCATGGCAAGAATCATTTTGCGAAAGCTTTCCGCTTGGTGTTGCTGCTTGTCTTCGTATTCTAGTTTTTCTAATTTGGAAAGACCATCAACAATATTGGCAATGTTGTCACTAAACTCTGCTGCCAATTGTATTTTGGTGGTGCCTGTGTCTTCAAGGACGTCATGCATTAAGCCTGCGCAAATGGCTGTTGCATCCAGATACCATGTCGCCAGTTCAGTGGCGACGGCAATGGGATGGGTAATATACGGTTCACCACTTTGTCTGGTTTGCCCTAAATGAGCAGCATTGGCATAATCACAAGCACGATTGACTAAAGCCAGATCATCTGGCTTTAGGTAGA
>JASLBZ010000003.1 GCA_030146285.1 Neisseriaceae bacterium
CTAGGCCATCAAGTTTTTATTGTGATTGAGCAGGAATCTGAAGTAGATTTAATCATTGAAGAATCTAAGCGCATGGGCGTTAAAGCCAATTTAGGATTGCGCGTTCGCTTATCATCACTGGCCTCTAGCAAGTGGGCTGATACTGGCGGCGAAAAGGGTAAATTTGGTCTGTCTGCCAGTCAATTGTTAACGGTATCGCAAAAGCTATTGGATGCAGGTTTAACCGATACGGTGAAGCTTATGCATTTTCACATGGGCTCACAGATTGCCAATTTAAGCGATTACCGTTTAGGCTTTCGTGAATCATTGCGCTATTATGCTGAATTACGTGATATGGGCATGCCGCTTGCATTTATGGATGTTGGTGGTGGTTTGGGTGTGGACTATGATGGCACCAAATCACGCAATTCCAGTTCTATTAATTACTCCATGAATGAATACGCACATGTGATTATCAGTATGTTGCAAGAGTTTTGTGCTGAAAATGATATGCCGCATCCACATGTTTTTTCTGAGTCCGGCCGTGCCATGACCGCGCATCATGCTGTTTTGGTGATGAATGTGACTGAGGTAGAAAGACTGCCTGAAACCAAACCGACAATGAGTGAAGAAGAGATTGAACAATTCTCTTTTCCAACGCGCCGTTTGTTTGAATTTTTAAGCAGTACTGATTCTGAAATGGTGACGGAAGTGTATTACCGTGTGACGCACTTTATTGGTGAAGTGAACATGTTGTACACCGAAGGAAAAATCAGTTTGGCAGAAAAAGCCATTGCTGAGCAGGTGTATTCGGTATTGTGTCAGCGTTTGCGTAAACAATTGCATGCATCACACCGCTCACAACGCCAAGTGTTTGATGAGCTAACCGATAGATTGGCTGATAAATATTTCTGTAATTTCTCTGTTTTCCAAAGCTTGCCAGATACATGGGCGATTAATCAGGTATTGCCAATTATGCCGCTGCATCGCTTAGATGAAGAGCCCACTCGCCGTGCTGTATTGCAAGATTTAACGTGTGATTCAGATGGTAAAGTGTCTCAGTATATTGACTCACAAAGTATTGAAAGCAATATGCCAGTGCATGATTTAAATGGCAAAGAGCCATATTTACTTGGTGTCTTTTTGGTGGGTGCATACCAAGAAATTTTGGGTGATATGCATAATTTGTTTGGTGATACCGATTCTGTGAATGTGTATGTTGACAATGATGGCACAGTTTCTTGTCGTGGTCTCGAGGTCAAAGATACGATTGAAGACATGTTGAAATATGTGCATTTGTCCAGTACCGAAGTATTAAACCGTTACGAGATGAAAATTCGCAAAGCGCAACTCAGTGAAGATTTGGGTAAAGAATATTTGGCGACATTCTGCCATGGTTTAAAACAATCTTCGTATTTACAAGTTTAATGAATCAGCTTTGTCATCATGATGTCACTGCTTAAGCCATATCCTAGGGTATGGCTTTTTTCGTTTTGTTTCATTTTGATTCCAAACAACCGTATTGTCTGGGTTTTTTAAACCAATTTGCTATCAAATCACATATTGGGTTTTCGATTGTGCTAATTTAGGACTGTATATCCATATTGTGTTTACAGCTATTTTGTATAGAAACTGTGATTTTTTTGTAATCACTTGATCTATATTGGTTAAATCTTAATAAGTCCGACTGAATTTACATGATTGCTAGTAGCTTATCTTGTTCTTTTTCGCAATGGCTGGGATTCGCATGTGATGCACATTAGATTTGAGTGTGGTTTATCGACACTGTTTTCAAAATTATGACAAGGAAGATTTTTTGAAAATATTGATTTGATTTGATTGGATTAAATACTATGTAAGAGTACGTTAAGCCTGCGCATTTATAAAAAAAGTGGTTGTGAAATCAGCAAGCTGTGGATATAATGCATTGCTTCTATGGCATCAATGCCATGCTAAAAAGCACGTAACACTATCTGATTTGATAGTGCGGCGTGTTTTTTTTTAGCCAAAAAAAATGACTGGTGAAACTGGGCACCGAGTATGACCCAGTATCGTAATACATGACAACAGGAACAGAGAATATGACAATGCCAGCAATATTGGTTTTAGCCGACGGTAGTGTGTTTCAGGGCACTACAATTGGAGCCGAAGGGCACACAGTCGGTGAAGTGGTTTTCAATACTTCAATGACCGGTTATCAAGAAATTTTAACTGATCCATCATACGCAAAACAAATCATCACCTTAACTTACCCACACATTGGTAATACAGGCGTGAACAGTGAAGATGAAGAATCAAGCACTGTACATGCGTCAGGTTTGATTATCCGTGACTTGCCTTTGTTAGCAAGTAACTTCCGCAGCAGCGAAAGCCTACAAGATTACCTAAAACGTCACAATGTGATTGCGATTGCTGATATTGATACTCGCCGTTTGACACGCCTTTTGCGTGACAAAGGTGCACAAGCAGGTTGCATCATGACTGGTGCAGATGCTGATGTGGCAAAAGCACAAGAATTGGCACAAGCTTTTGGCAGCATGGCCGGTTTGGATTTGGCAAAAGAAGTGACTTGCGAAACAGCGCATGAGTGGAATGAAGGTGAATGGCGTTTGGGTCAATCATTTAGCCACCCAGAAAAACAACCATTTCATGTTGTGGCTTATGATTTTGGCGTGAAACGCAATATTTTGCGCATGCTGGCTGAGCGCGGTTGCCGTTTAACGGTTGTGCCTGCAACAACACCGGCTAAAGATGTATTGGCTTTGAATCCAGATGGTGTTTTCTTGTCAAATGGTCCAGGAGATCCTGAGCCATGTGATTACGCTGTTGCTGCAATCCAAGAAATTTTAGACAGCAAAAAACCTGTATTTGGTATTTGCTTAGGTCATCAGTTATTGGGTTTGGCACTGGGCGCTAAAACCGAAAAAATGAAATTTGGTCACCACGGTGCTAATCATCCGGTTCAAGAGTTGACAAGCAAACAAGTCATGATTACCAGTCAAAACCATGGTTTCCAATTGAATGAAGCAAGCTTACCTGAGAATGTTGAAGTAACACATCGCTCATTGTTTGATCATTCTATTCAAGGCATTGCTTTAAAAGACCAAGTTGCATTCTCGTTCCAAGGTCACCCAGAAGCAAGTGCTGGCCCAAACGATGTGGCTTATTTGTTTGATCAATTTATTGATGGCATGAAAGCTGCAAAATAATATGGTTTAACTTTTCAGGCAGCCTGTAAGCTGCCTGAACTTTGTGGACAAGCGTGATGTTGGGAATAACCGATTTAACTGCTTATGTTTTGGGTGTGATTGCCATTATTTTGCTGCCAGGGCCTAACTCAATATTTTGCCTAACGGTTGCAGGACAATATGGTGCAAAAACAGCATACCGTGCCATTGCGGGTATTTTTATTGGTGATTGCATCTTGATACTGGCAACGGTATTGGGCGCTGGCACCGTACTGAAGAATTACCCTGCTGTTTTTTGGGTGATTAAAATACTAGGCGGTTTGTATTTGGCATATATCGGCTTTAACTTATTAAAGTCGGGGATTCAAGGCTGGAAAAAGCCAATGCCAATATCGCCTGATATTGAAGTAACACCCGTAGTGGTTGCAGCACCAAAGGTGTTTTCCCGAGCCTTAACATTAAGCTTGTTAAACCCCAAAGCGATTTTGTTTTTGTTGTCATTTTTTGTGCAGTTTGTTGATCCCAAATATGCCCACCCCACCGTATCGTTTTTGGTGTTGGGCATAATTTTGCAAACCATCAGCATGCTGTACCTGAATATTTTGGTGATTAGCGGCACTCGCCTGGTGAGTTGGTTTCGACGATCAAGACACATCGCAGCATTGGGCATGAGCAGCGTAGGCGCCTTATTTATGGGCTTTGCCGTTAAACTTTGGCTGGCAACTGTTGGCTAAGCAAACCAAATATTAGTTATTGAATTGTAAAAGAGAATACTATGCCAAAACGTACCGATTTAAAATCTATCTTGATTATTGGCGCAGGTCCGATTGTGATTGGACAAGCGTGTGAATTTGACTATTCTGGTGCTCAAGCGTGTAAAGCCTTGCGTGAAGAGGGTTACCGCGTGATTTTGGTAAACTCAAATCCAGCAACCATTATGACTGACCCAGAAATGGCCGATGTGACTTACATCGAACCTATTTTGTGGGAAACTGTTGAGCGCATTATTGAAAAAGAACGCCCTGATGCGATTTTACCAACCATGGGTGGTCAAACTGCATTGAATTGTGCCTTAGACTTAAGCCGTCATGGTGTGTTGGCAAAATACAATGTTGAGTTGATTGGCGCAACAGAAGACGCAATTGACAAAGCAGAAGACCGTGGTCGTTTTAAAGATGCCATGGCGAAAATTGGCTTAAGCTGCCCTGAATCTTATGTTTGTCATAGCATGAATGAAGCTTTGGCTGCACAAGCAAAAGTGGGCTTTCCAACCTTGATTCGTCCATCGTTCACGATGGGTGGCTCTGGCGGCGGTATTGCTTACAATAAAGAAGAATTCATGACCATTTGTGATCGTGGATTTGATGCTTCTCCAACACACGAATTGCTGATTGAGCAATCGGTATTGGGTTGGAAAGAATATGAAATGGAAGTAGTACGCGACAAAGCGGACAACGCCATTATTATTTGCTCTATTGAAAACTTTGACCCAATGGGTGTGCACACCGGTGACTCTATCACTGTTGCACCTGCACAAACCTTAACAGACAAAGAATACCAAATTATGCGCAATGCCAGTTTGGCAGTATTGCGTGAAATTGGTGTGGATACCGGCGGCTCAAACGTACAGTTTGCCGTGAATCCAAAAAATGGTGATTTAATCGTCATCGAAATGAACCCACGAGTGTCTCGCTCTTCGGCTTTGGCATCTAAAGCAACTGGCTTTCCGATTGCCAAAGTGGCAGCAAAATTGGCAGTGGGTTACACCTTAAATGAATTGCAAAATGACATTACCGGTGGCCGCACGCCTGCATCGTTTGAGCCTTCAATTGATTATGTGGTCACAAAAATTCCACGTTTTGCATTTGAAAAATTCCCAGCAGCAGACGATCGCTTAACCACGCAAATGAAATCTGTGGGCGAAGTGATGGCAATGGGTCGCACATTTTCTGAATCCATGCAAAAAGCATTGCGCGGTTTGGAAACAGGTTTATGTGGCTTTAACCCACGCACGACTGACAAAGTTGTGATTCAACGTGAATTGGCAAATCCAGGCCCAGAACGCATGCTGTACGTTGCAGATGCATTCCGTGTTGGCATGAGCCAAGAAGAAGTGTTTGATATTTGCGCGATTGATCCATGGTTCTTGGCGCAAGTTGAAGATTTGATGAACGAAGAAAAAGCCGTTGCAGCAGGTACATTGGCTGATTTGGATTTCACCACCATGCGTCGCTTAAAACGCAAAGGTTTCTCAGATAAACGCTTATCTCAAGTTTTGAACATTGATGAAAAAGACGTGCGTGAAGCGCGTTATGCTTTGAAACTGCACCCAGTTTACAAACGTGTGGATACTTGCGCTGCTGAATTTGATACTGACACTGCTTATTTGTACTCAACGTACGAAGAAGAGTGCGAAGCCAAGCCAAGCAATAACAAAAAAATCATGATTTTGGGCGGTGGACCTAACCGCATTGGTCAAGGTATTGAGTTCGATTATTGCTGTGTACATGCTTCTTTGGCACTGCGTGAGTCTGGTTTTGAAACCATCATGGTTAACTGTAACCCTGAAACCGTTTCAACTGACTTTGATACATCGGATCGCTTGTATTTCGAGCCATTAACATTAGAAGATGTTTTGGAAATCGTACGCGTTGAACAGCCTTTCGGTTTAATCGTACATTACGGTGGTCAAACACCTTTGAAATTGGCCAATGCTTTGGTTGAAAATGGTGTGAACATCATTGGTACTTCGGCTGACAGCATTGATGCAGCAGAAGACCGTGAACGCTTCCAAAAAGTATTGAATGACTTAGGCTTGCGTCAACCGCCTAACCGCATTGCTCGCAACGAAGTTGAAGCCATTGTATTGGCCAATGAAGTTGGCTACCCATTGGTGGTGCGTCCTTCTTATGTACTGGGTGGTCGTGCGATGCAAGTGGTCTACTCAGATGATGAGTTAAACACGTACATGAAAGAAGCCGTGCAAGTTTCAGAAGACAGCCCAGTGTTGCTAGACTTCTTCTTAAACCATGCCATTGAAGTGGACGTTGATTGTGTTTCTGACGGTAAAGAAGTGGTTATCGGCGGTATTATGCAGCACGTTGAACAAGCAGGTGTTCACTCAGGTGACTCTGGTTGCTCATTGCCTCCTTACTCTTTAAGCCAAGAAATCCAAGACGAAATTCGTCGCCAAACCAAAGCCATGGCAATGGCGTTGGATGTGGTTGGTCTAATGAACGTACAGTTTGCAGTTCAAGATGGTGTTGTGTATGTATTGGAAGTGAATCCACGTGCTTCTCGTACCGTACCGTTTGTGAGCAAAGCCACTAGCGTTCCTTTGGCAAAAATTGCAGCCCGTGCGATGGCCGGCATTAGCTTACAAGAGCAAAACTTCCAAGCAGAAGTGATTCCTGAGTACTACTCTGTGAAAGAGGCAGTATTCCCATTCATGAAGTTCCCTGGTGTTGATACCATTTTGGGACCTGAAATGCGCTCAACAGGCGAAGTGATGGGTGCAGGTAAAACCTTCTCTGAAGCTTACTTAAAAGCACAATTGGGTGCTGGCGAGCGTTTGCCTAAAGTGGGTAAAGTGTTTATTTCTGTGCGTGAAGAAGACAAACCTTACTTAGAAACCATGGCGCGTAACTTCTTAGAGCAAGGTTATGGTTTGTGTGCAACTCGTGGTACTGCCAAATACTTAACTGACATGGGCTTCTTTGTTCAGCCTGTGAATAAAGTATTAGAAGGCCGCCCTCATATCGTTGATGCAATTAAAAATGGTGAGATTGCTGTGGTGGTTAACACAGTCGGTAGCGATGCTCAGTCTATCAAAGACAGCCATTCGATTCGTCGCAGTGCTTTGCAAATGCGTGTGCCGTTGTACACAACATTGGCAGGTGGCGAGGCAGTGAGTGAAGGCGTGAAGAGTATGGCAGGAACAGATGTTTATTCAGTACAAGAATTGCATGCCCAAATCAATCAATAATCATGTTAGCTGTTGATTAAAAAGCGCTCCTTTTGGGGCGCTTTTTTTTTACTATGTAAAAAAGTACGGCTTGGTGTTTGCTCAATAGCAGCCAGCCCGTTTTGGGTTGAAAATCATTTTTTGATTACCCAGTATCAAGTGGCTTATACCGATGAGTCAGTCAGTTCTGCGGTTGGTGCAGCTTCTTTTCTTAGCCAGCCGACAATGCGTTGGTTGTCCAGATAATACTGATTGTGCTCATATTGCAAACCAATGCGCTCCCGTGTTGGGGAAAATGGTCCTGCATTTTGTTGAATCCATTCGATGTGCGTATCGCTAACGGCGCTAACAATGGCAATATGGCCAAAGCGATTGAACAGTGAAGGTGCAAAAATCAAAATATCATTGACTTGGGGTTTGCTATGGCTGGGGTTACTAAATTGCAATAAATCCCGAGCAAGGTTCAATTGACCATCGGATAGCTTTGGGTTGTAAAAATCTTTGGCATGGCCATAAGCATCCGGCATTTTGTGTTGTAGTTGTTGGTAGTAATAGCGTTTTACAAATTCAACGCATTGGTATTCCAAACCCAGATTGTAACCATCTTGGCTAATGTTACGGGAGGCAACATGATTGACACCACCATTGTAATACACAGCCACGCCATTGAATTCATCCAGTTGTTCGCCCACGGTGTGTTGTGGATTGCTATTGGTGTATTGCACCACATACCAAGCCATACCCAAAATGGCAATCATGAACAATAGGATAAATTTGAGGTGTTTTCTTTGGACCATGTATGCATTACTTTGTGTTGGTATCAGTGATTGACTGTATTTTTCATCACAAACGTCTAAAAAGAAAGAGGCAGCCTGAACATATGGTTTTCAGGCTGCCTTTATTTTGCAAGTGAATGATGAAGTTTTGTTATTGAATTAGCGAATGCTTAAATCTCTAGAGCAAGTTTGGTGCCCGATAAAATAGCACGCTTGGCATCCA
>JASLBZ010000216.1 GCA_030146285.1 Neisseriaceae bacterium
AACAAGAGCAACAAGCAATGCGCTTAATTTTAGCTGTTTGGTCATGTTATTCCCTCATCAAAAAAATAATTATGCAACACTTACGCCAAAACTGATGTGTTTTACAGTAAGCCATCACAAAAAATAGGCCGCCAGCACACATTGCTGAACGGAAACTTAATATCTCAGGTTAGAACTATAAGAATAAGCACTAACACTGTCAATATATTTAGCATATTCCTTAGCATGGTATTGAATCATCGCTAAGGTACTGAGCCGTATCTTAACATAAGCCATTATATTTAACATGCCAATGATTAAAATCCATCTTCCATAAGTCAAATGAAACACAAACAAATACCACAAGGTAATTGCCAAACAAAATATAGGCTTAAGCAGAAGCAAAAATACCATTACGAATGAAAGTGTTTCCTCTGTTTTTAAAATCATTTCAGGATAATCCGCTCTATTTTAACAAACCATGCCACGATCTGACACTGTGGTAAACTTACAATATTGTCTCCTATCCACCACAGGGTGAAATACAACAGCATATAAAATGCCCGTCAATTCACCCTTTCAAATCACGCAACCCGATTATCCTGGTTTGAAAACGTGTATGATGTTTCCTCTACTTTGCGTTGTTATTCATCTTATAGGTTTAAACGACATCATGAAATTACAGCAATTGCGTTATATATTAGAAGTGTATAAAAACAATCTGAATGTATCAGAAACGGCAGAAGCACTGTTCACCTCTCAGCCGGGTATTTCTAAACAAATAAGATTGCTTGAAGAGGAACTGGGCATTCAAATTTTTATTCGCAATGGCAAGCGCGTGGTTTCGGTTTCAGAACCGGGAAAAGCCGTGCTGGACATTGCACAGCGCATCATGCGAGACGTTCAAAGCATCAAGCAAATTGGTTCTGAGTTTTCCAAGCAAGATACAGGCTCACTGACCATCGCAACAACCCACACCCAAGCACGTTACAGCCTACCCAAAGTCATAGCCCAATATGTCAAAGATTTTCCAGATGTGCGTTTGTCCATCAAACAAGGCAATCCCAGTGAATTATGTGATTTGATTTTGTCAGGTGAAGCCGATTTGGCAATTACGGCAGAGTCTTTAGAGAATTATCCTGAACTGTGCAAATTGCCATGCTATCAGTGGAATCGCAGCGTGATTGTTCCTGATGCGCACCCTTTATTGGAGCTAAAGCGCCCTATTCGTTTAAGTGACATTGCGCAATACCCGCTCATTACCTATGAATTTGCTTTTGATACACACTCAGAGATTGCACATGCTTTTCAAGCAAGCAATACCACCATTCCAGAGGTTGCATTGGCAACAGTCGATACAGATGTGATTAAAACTTATGTTAAGTTAGGCTTAGGCATTGGTCTCATGGCCAGCATGGCTTATATCCCTGAAGATGATAATGGTTTGAAAAGCATTGACTGCTCGCACTTATTTGCGCCATCAACAACACACATTGCTTTGCGCCAAGACACCTATTTGCGAGGCTTTATTTATCAGTTCATTGAGGCCTTTGCGCCTGATTTAACCCGCGCTCGCGTTGATCAAATGCTTTACCACCCCATTACTGAAGACTTCAGCATCTGATTTAGCTGTCGCTCCCAATAAAAAAGCCCTTAATTGAATAAGGGCTTTTTACATTGACTTTTGCAAAAGGGTTTATTCGCTTAACAAGCGCTCTACCTCAGCAATATAACCGGCCATAGCATCATCTGCGCTTAAGCCTTTTACTTTTGTCCATGCTTCATATTTTTTCTTATTCACCAAATCAAACATACCGGGTGCATCGCCTGATACATCACCATCAACGGCTTGCTTGTAAAATGCATACAAAGCCAATAATGCTGTGTTATTTGGACGCTCAGCCAAACTTAAAACATCTTCTTGGGCTTGAATAAATTTTGCTTTTAAATCACTCATGCTATTTTCCTTTTTTATTGCCAAAAATAAGTCTCATTTCTATCATAGCCTTTAAAATTGGTCACGATGAAAAGTAAAGCCTTTATTCTAAATTACTTGGCTTGGTTGTTTTTAATGGCTTCTTCTAATTGTGCTTTGGGTGCATAACCAGATTGAGAACGGCCATTTGGGAAAATCAAGGTTGGTGTACCCACAAACCCCATGCTCTCACCTAAAACCATGGTCTCTTGTACTGGATTGGCACATTTACTCACCTGCAAAGGCTTCGTGCCTTTGCGCATCCATTCTGTCCATGCTTTGGCTCGATCAGGCTGACACCACAATTGCTCTGACAATTCAACGGCAGATGGATGCAAGCTGGTAATGGGCATTAAGAAAGTATAAATCGTGATATCGGTCATTTTCTCAAATTCATTCTCAAGCTTACGGCAATATGGGCATTCAGGATCTGAGAAGACAACCACTTGCAATTTGCCATTACCACGCACTTCTTTAATTGCTTTATCCAAAGGCAGTTTTGCATAATCAATGCGATTCAAGTCTTTTGAGCGCTCTTCTGTCAGGCTCTTCTTGTCTTTCATGTTAATCAAGTCACCCACCATCATGTACTCAGCACTCTCGTTGACATAAATAATTTGATTGCCTGGCACCACAACCTCGTACCAACCGGCAACTGGGCTATCCTCAATAGACACCACTTTTAATTTTTGTTCTTGATAAGCCATTTCGACACTTTTTTTCACTTGCTCTAACTTTGCGGTACTGCTGGTGCTTTTACTTGCAGGTGCAGCTGAAACATTGGATTGCCCGCATGCCATTAACGCCAGACTTAAGCAAGAAATAGAAAAAAACTTTGGTAGTGTCATTGCATATCCTTCATTTAAATAAATACATAATTGATTGTATTGACCATATCAAGCAAAATCCAACCATGCTATATGTGTAAATAAGCGCACTTATCATAACACAGAGGTAAATGATTTTTTTGCCTTTTGCGTAAAGTCTAACCATGACACCCACTCAAAACATCACTTGCTTAAGCTTTCTAAATGATTCACCATAAAACACCATACAAAATCAAAATCACAAAGGCATCCTGTAAAACAAGCTCAAATCCAAAAGGCTTTTAAAATACAAATACGCAGCCCCTTAAGCCATGGTATGTTTGTAGCTTCACGTTTTTTGTTATTGCCATTATTTTATCAACTCAATGAATCAGTCTTGCTTATGAATGCTTACTTAGCACAACGCCTAGCCACATCACTCTATCTTCAGACCAATGGTTTAAAATTGCACATTCTGCATTATGAAAACAAAGATGCGCCTAACATACTGATGTTACATGGCTGGATGGATTGCGCCTTGAGTTTTCAATTTTGCATCGATGCCATGCAAAACCAATGGAATATCTATTCTTTGGATTGGCGTGGCTTTGGTTTGTCACAATGGCAAACGGCTGGGTATTATGATCGCATGATGATGGTCAGTGACTTGAAAAACGTCGTGGATTATTTAAGCCCCCATGCACCCATGCACATTTGTGGGCACAGCATGGGCGGCATGCTAGCTGCCTTATATGCAGGGCTCTACCCTCAACGAGTCAAAAGCTTGGTACTGGCTGAGGGTTTTGGCTTACCTGATATGCCCATGTCAACCGCTTTGGATAAAATGACCCAATTCATGGATGCGAACAGCTTGGATGTTCAGCACCGCGCTCGGGTGATTCATGATTTAACATCCGTAATAAAAAAATTGGCACAAAAAAACCCACTGATGCAACCTGAACATATTGCTTTTATGGCAGAAGCTTTAACACAGGCTCAAGATGATTGCTTTATTTACAAAGCAGACCCCAAACACCATTTATCTCAGCCGTACTGGTACCATGAACCTTTATTGGCCAGCATGTGGTCACGCATTGAGGCACCGGTTTTGTGGATCGAAGGTGATGATGTTGCTCATAACTATTATTTAAATTTGATGCGTGAGCACTTGCCCGAACGCAAAAAACACTTTAAAACCTTAACAGCCGATGTTCGCATCCCAAATGCAGGACACCTCATGCAATGGGAAGCACCAAAAGCTTTTGCACAAGCTATCGAAGCTTTTTGGCTGCAACAAGATACCAAAGCACAAAGTATGCTTGGCTAGACAAACACTTCATGCCACAATAATGACAATCCCAATACCAATAGACCTTGACCATGCCATCTATTTTAGCTTTTGACATTCAAACCGTTCCTGACATTGCAGGCATTCGTTTATTGCATAAGTTTCCTGACAGCGTTAGTGATGGTGATGTTGGCGAATGGGCAATGCAAAAGCAACGTGCCAAAACCTCAGAAAACAGCATGCCATACCATTTACAAAAAATCGTGGCAATCTCTTGTTGTTTGCGCTGGGGGACTGATCGAGTGCACGTGAATACCATTGGCGATATCCATGATGATGAAGAAGCCGTGATTGCCAAATTTTTTGATTTGATTGAACGCTATACACCGCAGCTGGTTAGCTGGGGAGGCACAAGCACTTCTTTGCCTATTTTGTATTACCGCGCCATGATTCATGGCATTAGTGCAGCTTGTTATTGGGGAAACAACACTGATTCGGATGTCGATGACGGCCTTGAGCCCATCA
>JASLBZ010000067.1 GCA_030146285.1 Neisseriaceae bacterium
TGCAACTGCAACCGATTTGGCCGATTACTTGGTTAAAAAAGGCATGCCTTTTAGAGACAGTCACGAAGTGGTGGCATTGGCCGTTCGTGAAGCCGATGGTCGCGGTGTGGATTTAAGCGATTTGAGCATTGCTGAATTGCAAAAATTCAGTGATTTAATTGCCGATGATGTGCACGAAGTATTGATTCCAGAAGGCTCATTAAAAGCCCGTAACCACTTAGGTGGCACTGCACCTGAGCAAGTATTGTTACAAGTGGCGCGCTGGCGTGAGCTGATTAACGCTTAATGCGTTGATGATTTAAATGCAATAGGCAGCCTGAACATGTTCTAAGGCTGCCTATTTTTGTATCTGCTTGAATCGGTTAGATTAGCGATTTTTTTCTTGGAAGAAGTCGTAAGTCACGTCATGAAATAAGTCTACATGAGGATGTTCTTGATAATGCAATTCACCCACAGCATCTTCAAAACCCATTTGAATGGCTTCGACCACATCTTGGGCAATTTCATTGGGTAGCCCACGCAGCATCGCTTTCAAGGCAACACTTAAGACGCGATTTTGCATTTTAATCACTTCAATGCCTTCTTCTAAAAATTGAACGCGTGTTTCAAGTTCTTTTGTTTCTGGTGACATTTTAAGATTTCCTTAAGATTGGTGTGTTACGTTTGGCCTTTGGCCTAGGTTCGACGCAAACTGAATGGAGCAAATTGTCTCGAAAAAATGCGGTATTAGCAACTCTTTTAGGGCAAGGAAGCCCGATTGATCGCCTAAAACAGATAGCAACTGACTCCTTAAGAGACAAAGCATGGTTTAAAAAGACATAATTGCTGATGCAATACGGATAAAAAGGTAAAATACGCAGTCAAGTTGCCAGTGCTTTGCGATACAGGCAATGTTCGAAACCAAGGAAAATGAGTATGGAAAAAACAACGCGTGAAAAACTGCTGCCATTGGCAACATATGCATCGGTTGGCGTGGCAATAATATTAATCATATTGAAAACATGGGCTTGGTTGTCCAGTGGCTCTGCCAGTCTTTTGGCCAGCTTATTGGACTCGATTGTCGACTCCTTTGCCAGTGTGATTAATCTTATTGCAGTGAGAATCGCATTGCAGCCTGCGGATAAGCTACATCGATTTGGGCATGGTAAGGCAGAAGGTTTATCTGCGCTGGCTCAATCAACATTTATTGCAGGTTCGGCCGTATTTTTAATTTTGCATTCAATTGATCAGTTATTAAAACCTGTTCCTGTGACCAATACTGGTTTTGGTGTGATGGTGATGGTGATTTCCATGGTGCTGACTTTGGCCTTGGTTTTGTTCCAACGTTGGGTATTGAAACAAGTGGCCTCACAGTCCATCCAAGCCGACAGTATGCATTATGTTACTGACTTTCTGGTCAATCTTGTGGTGATTGTTGCATTGGTTCTGTCTCAATTGGGTATGGTGTATGCCGATGCCGTATTGGCCATTGTGTTGGGCGTGTGGATTTTGTGGGGCTCATGGGGCATTGCCAAAGGTGCATTAGCAACATTGATGGATAAGGCACTTTCAGAGGAAGAGCATGCCAGCATTTGTGAGGTGGTGATGGCAACTGCAGGGGTTATGGGAATACATGATTTGCGCACGCGCGAGTCAGGCCATGTGAAATTCATTCAATTTCACATCGAGTTAGATGATGATTTGAGTTTTGTTGCTGCACATGCCATCAGTGATCAAGTTGAAAAAAATGTTGCGGCTTTGTTTGATGAAGCCGAGGTGATTGTGCACCAAGATCCAGTGAGTGCATGCCTTGCTTAGTGTCAATGCAATGCGGTAACGAACAATCAGTATATTCAGAATTAATTAATCGGGAAAATACAAAGATAAGCATGAAAAATAGAAAAAAATGGATTCTAACAGGTGTGGTGGCCGTGGCCGCCATTGTGGGTGCTTATTTTGTTTTTAACCAAGCCAAACCCACTGAATATCTCACTGAGCTTGTTCGCAAAGGTGAGATTGTGCAAACAGTTGAAGCCACAGGAGAAGTGACTGCGGGGCAATTGGTGAAGGTGGGTGCACAGGCATCAGGTCAAATTAAAAAACTGTATATTGAAGTGGGCCAAGAGGTTAAACAAGGGGATATGATTGCCCAAATTGACTCAACCACGCAGCACAATGATTTGGAAACCAAAAAAGCGCAATTAAACACATTGCGTGCGCAGTTAAGATCCCGTCAAGTGGCGCTGGAGATTGCTAAGAAAAAATACAATCGGGAAATGGCGTTGTTAGCCGAAAATGCCACTTCAAAAGAGTTGGCTGAAACGGCCAAAGACAATTTGGCATCGGCGCAAGCTGCCGTAGCGGAAACCCAATCCAGCATTAAGCAAACCCAAATTGCGGTCAATACCGCTGAAGTGAACTTGGGCTACACAACTATTGTTGCGCCTTTTAGTGGTACGGTCGTGTCTGTGCCGGTTGAAGAAGGCCAAACCGTCAATGCCAATCAAACCACCCCAACGATTGCGGAAATTGCAGATTTGAGCAAAATGAAAATCAAAATTCAAATTGCCGAGGGTGATATCACCAAAGTCACAGCAGGCATGCCTGTGGTATACACCATATTGTCTGAGCCAGATGTGAAGTTCAATACAACACTGAACAGCATTGACCCTGGTTTAACCACGTTAAGTGAAGGTTCGTATGACGGTTCATCGAACAGCAATAATGCTGTCTATTATTACGGCACCTTATTGGTGGATAATGACACAGGCAAGCTGCACATTGGCATGACCACACAAAATACTATTATGGTTCAAGAAGCCAAAGGCGTTTTGATTGTGCCAATGGTCGCCATTAAAAACCAAAAAGGCAAAAAAATGGTGAGCGTTTTGGGACCTGACAATCAAGTACAAGAGCGAGAAATTCAAACAGGTTTAAGTGATGGCTTGAATGTTGCTGTATTAAAAGGCTTGGGCGACGGTGAGAAAGTGGTTGTGGCCACGAGTGGTACTGGTTCTAATGATGCTGGCGCTATGCGCTCACCTGTGCGAGTGAGAATGTAATGGCGATGATTGAGATCCAAAACCTGAACCGCTATTTTGGTGAGGGCGATAATCGGGTTCAAGTTCTTAATGACATTAATATTTCAATAGAAAAAGGCGATTTTATTGCCATTATTGGGCAATCCGGCTCGGGTAAGTCAACACTGATGAACATTATCGGTTGTTTGGACAAGCCCAGCGATGGCAAGTACAGCATTGATAATCAAGCGCTTGAGTCCATGGATGATGATGAGTTAGCAACCTTAAGACGGCAAAAGTTTGGTTTTATTTTCCAGCGCTACAACTTACTGAGCAGCCTAAGTGCCCAAGAAAATGTGGCTTTGCCTGCGGTGTATGCTGGTGTGCCTGAACACACGCGTTTAGAACGTGCTCGCATGTTATTGGATAATTTGGGCCTAAGCGATAAGTACACCAACAAGCCCAATGAATTATCTGGTGGTCAGCAGCAGCGGGTCAGTATTGCACGCTCGCTCATGAATGGTGGTGAAATCATCTTGGCCGATGAGCCTACGGGTGCTTTGGATTCAAAAAGTGGTGAAATGGTGATGGGTATTTTGCAAGATTTGCATGCCCAAGGCCATACTTTGATTATGGTAACGCATGACCCGAAAATTGCAGCTTTTGCCAATCGCGTCATTGAAATCAAAGACGGTAAAATCATTTCGGATGACAGTAAAAAACCGGTTAATGCTCCTGAGTTGCCCACCATTCAAGTGCCACGTAAATCATTTTCTTTTTACAAAGACCAATTTTTTGAGTCTTTTAAAATGTCAGTGCAAGCGATTATTGCCCATAAACTGCGTTCCTTATTGACCATGTTGGGCATTATTATCGGCATTGCCTCCGTCGTGTCGGTAGTGGCTTTGGGTAAAGGCTCACAAGAGAAAATTTTAGAGCAGATTAACTCCATGGGCACCAATACCATTACGTTGTACCCAGGCGCTAGTTTTGGTGATGCCAGATCAGGGCGGGTCAAAAGCCTTACTGTGGATGACATTTCTGTTTTAAACAAACAAACGTATCTGGATGGCACCACGCCTAGTGCCAGTGTTTCAGGCAACGTTTTATATGGCAACATGAATGCGACAGCCAATGTGACGGGTGTAGGGGACTTGTACAACAGTGTTTATGGTTTGAAATTGGAGTCAGGTCGATTTGTGGACGACAGTGACATTCGCAACAATGCTTCTGTGGCGGTGATTGATCAAAATACGGTGAAAGAATTGTTTGCCGATGGCAAAACCCCATTGGGGCAAGTGGTGTTGTTCAAAGGCCGCCCTTTGACCATTGTGGGTGTGTTGTCCCAACAGGACTCACCTGTGATTCGAGGCAATAGCTTAAACATGTGGGCGCCTTATACCACAGTGATGAACAAGATTACGGGAGACCGTTTTATCAGTAGCATTATTGTGAAAGTCAAAGAAGGGGTTGCGCCTGCCATGGCAGAAAGCAGTCTGACCAATCTGCTGACTTTAAAACACGGACGGAAAGACTTCTTTACCTTCAACAGCGACAGCATCAAGCAAGCTGTAGAAAGCACCACGGCAGTGATGCGCTTGTTGATTACTTCGATTGCCATGATTTCTTTGGTGGTTGGCGGTATTGGCGTGATGAACATCATGCTGGTGTCGGTGACTGAACGCACCAAGGAGATTGGTGTGCGCATGGCTATTGGTGCGCGGCAAAACAATATCTTGTCACAATTTTTGATTGAGGCCATTTTGATTTGTATTATTGGTGGCTTGGTGGGCATTGGCTTGTCGTTCTTAATTGGTTGGGTATTCAATAGTATTTCCAAAGACTTCGGTTTGGTGTTCTCAACTGGTTCCATTGTTCTGGCCTTAAGTTGCTC
>JASLBZ010000076.1 GCA_030146285.1 Neisseriaceae bacterium
TGCTTTTGAAAAATAGTGCTGCTAATCTAATAAAAAATATATTAAAAAATGCAGCAAACCCCTGGGAGAGATTATGTTAGAAATTCCTAGTAATTTTATCGACCGCGCTTTTAAAAGTTGGCTACCCAAGGCATGGTTAGGTAAAAAATCAGAAGGCCGCGGCATCAGCAATCAACAAAAATCATTGGCATTGTCATTAACACCTTCTTTGCCCGATGAAGAATTGCAAGCATTGCGCGACTGGATTAATACCTGCCTTGCCGATGAAGGTTGCCAAGCCACCACACGAGCGCGCTCTGCGATTTTGGGCAGCAATTTTTTGCAATTAAACAAACAAGGTCGCCTGAAATTTATGCGCTTATTGGCCATGGAATACGGTGTCGATGAACAAGAGATTCAAGCAGCCATTGCCAATTGGCAAACCTTATCAAGCCAAGGTGATTTGCTACAAAAAGCACTGGCAGAACACCATTTGCGTGAAGCCTTAACACCAGCAAGATTCAAGTTACTCAAGCATTTTAGTAGCTTGCCATCGGGGGTGAAATTCTTGGTGGACATGCGTGCTGAAGCCTTGTCTTTACTCAAAAAGCACCCAGAACTAAAACCTTTAGACATTGATTTAAAAAGCCTCTTTACCTCTTGGTTTGATATTGGTTTATTGCAATTGGAACAAATTGGCTGGCAATCAAGCGCCGAAGTTTTGGAAAAGTTAATCGCTTATGAAGCCGTTCACACGATTCAAAGTTGGAGCGATTTAAAAAACCGCTTAGATTCGGACAGGCGCTGCTTTGCATTTTTTCATCCCAATATGCCACACGAACCCTTGATTTTTGTAGAGGTAGCTTTGGTTAACGGCATTGCCAATAACGTACAAGCATTATTGGATGAAACAGCTCCGGTTGAGAACATTAACCAAGCAGACACTGCAATTTTTTACTCGATTTCCAATGCTCAGCGAGGTTTGGCAGGCATTAGTTTTGGCAATTATTTAATCAAACAAGTTGTGGGGCAATTGCAAGGTGAATTTGCGCAGTTAAAGAACTTTGCCACCCTCTCACCCGTGCCGGGTTTTGTATCGTGGCTTAAGCAATTAGACAAAGACAAATTAATCGCTTTGTCTGGCGGTGCCGATTGGGTTATTGGCATTGAAAGCGACTTAACCGAAAAGAATTTAAGTCGATTGCCCGAAAAAGAACAAAAATCCTTACAACAATTGATGCTGCATTATTTAAGCAAAGAAAAAGGTGCCAATGCCGTTGCCAAAGACAGTGTTGCTCATTTTCATTTAAGCAATGGCTCACAATTGCATGAGATTAATTGGCTGGCAGATACCTCAAAAAAAGGCATGGCGCAATCAGCAGGCATGATGGTCAATTACCTTTATGAGCTGCCCAAAATCGCCAATAGAAGTTTGCAATATGCTCGCAGTGGCAGTACCGCCGTGAGCACCAAATTACAAGAACGATTGAAATAGTTAAATTAAAACAAAGGAGAATCACAATGAGTCAAAAAATAGCCGTGGTAACGGGTGCCAATGGTGGCTTGGGTCAAGCAATGTGCATGGCTTTATTAGAACAAAACCGAAAAGTCATTGGTATTTGTGCCCCTCAAGACAAAGAAAGCAGCGAAGCCTGGCAACAAGAGCTGCAATCTCAAGGCAAAGACATTGCCATTTATGCTGTGGATGTGACCAATTTCGAAGCCTGTGAGCAGTTTTACAAAACAGTAGAAGCCCAATATGGCGCTGTTGATATTTTAGTGAATAACGCAGGTATTACCCGTGATGCGCCGATTAAACGCATGCAAGAAGCGCAGTGGCTAGCGGTGATTAACACCAATTTAAATGCTTTGTTTAACATGAGCCAACCGATTTTTGATGGCATGTGCCAACGTGGTTGGGGTCGCATTGTCAACATTTCGTCGCTCAATGGCGAAAAAGGACAATTTGGTCAAGCCAACTACGCCGCTGCCAAAGCCGGTATTTATGGTTTAACCAAATCACAAGCCTTAGAAGGTGCCAAAAAAGGCGTCACAGCCAATGCCATTTCACCGGGCTATATTGATTCGCCAATGGTTCGCCAAGTTCCTGAGAACATTTTGGCCAATATTGTCGCTGGTATCCCTGTGGGTCATTTGGGAACACCGCATGACATTGCCCGAGCCGTTGTGTTTTTAACAGCGGATGATGCAGGTTTTATTACAGGAACGAACTTGTCAGTTAATGGCGGACAGTTCATGGCTTAAGGAATTAAAAATGAGTTACCAAGCACCCGTTAGCGACATTGCAATGGCTTTAGGAAACAGTACCCAAATTTATCAAATCATGGCACAAAAAGGATTTGAAGATGCCGAAGATTTGGTCAGTGCAATTTTAGATGAAGCAGCAAAATTAGCGAACCAATCTTTTGCGCCGTTGAATTATTCAGGCGACAAAGAAGGCGTGAAATGCGCAAATCAACATGTTCAAACACCCAATGGTTTTCAGGCTGCTTATCAAGAGTTTGTCGCGGGTGCTTGGGGCAGCATTCAGTTTCCTGAAGAATACGGTGGTCAGAACCTTCCGTTTGTATTGGCTGTTGCCGTACAAGAAATGATTCATGCTGCCAATATGGCTTTGGGTTTGTGCCCACTATTGACCCAAGGCGCAGTGGAGGCCATTGAAAAGAACGCCTCAGCAACCTTAAAAGAAAAATACCTGCCCAATCTGATTCAAGCCAATTGGACAGGCACCATGAATTTAACTGAACCTCAAGCAGGCTCAGACTTATCAACGATTCGCACCACGGCAAAAAAAGAAGGCGATCATTATTTAATTACGGGTCAAAAATGCTTCATCACTTGGGGTGAGCATGATTTGGCTGAGAACATTATTCATTTGGTGTTGGCACGCCTACCCGATGCACCAGCTGGTAGCAAAGGCATTTCTTTGTTTTTAGTGCCCAAGTATTTGGTGAATGAAGATGGCAGCCTAGGCGGTAGAAACGATTGCCATGTGGTGTCGGTAGAAGAAAAAATGGGCATTCATGCCAGCCCAACCTGTGTGATGAGTTTTGGGGACAATGGCGGTGCCATTGGCTATTTGATTGGACAAGAAAACCAAGGTTTGGCTTGTATGTTCACCATGATGAACAATGCGCGCCTAACCGTTGGCTTACAAGGGGTTTCATTGTCAGAAAGCGCCTACCAATTGGCAAAAAACTACACGCTTGAGCGCATTCAGGGCATTGCTCCGGGTTTTTCTGATTTGGGCGCTATTTATCGCCACCCCGATGTACAAAGAATGCTATTAACCATGCAGTCACTCACCCATGGCTCCCGTTTTTTGACTTACTGGGCTTGTCAAGAAGTTGACTTAGTGGCGCAAAGCCAAGGCGAGCTGCGCCAAGAGCATGCCAATCGTTTGGCACTTTTAACGCCATTGGTTAAATCTTGGTGTACTGAAATGGCACAGGAAGTCACCTCTTTGGGTGTTCAATGCCATGGCGGTGCGGGCTTTATTGAAGAAGCAGGTGCAGCTCAACTCATGAGAGATGCCCGAATCTTACCGATTTATGAAGGCACCAACGGCATCCAAGCCTTGGATTTACTGCACCGCAAAATCATCAAAGACCAAGCCGCAGCCTTGCATTCTTTATTGCACGAAATCCAAAGCACTTTAATGGCGGACACATCGAGAAATCAAGATTGGGCAAACATGCTGATGCAAGCCATAAGCGCAGTACAAGTGCAAACCCAATTTGTTTTGGAACACCAAGATAACCCGCAACTGATAGGTGCTTTGGCACATGACTATTTGATGTTGCTTTCGTATGCCGTGGTGGGCTATTTGATGTGGCAACAAATGCAGCAGCCACAATCCGAAGCTTACAAAATCAGCCAGTTTTATTTGTTGCAAATTTTGCCACGCTATTTAAGCCACGAACAAAAAATCCAAACGGCATTGGCCAGTTTGGATTGTTATGATCTGCAACATTAAAACAAGAAAAACACCGTCACTGTACTGAGCACACAAAGGAAAAGCCCATGTTAATTAATGGTCAGTGGCGAATCGCAACAGCGCAATTCGCCATCACAAACCCCGCCAATAATGCTGTGATTGGCCATGCACAAGAAGCTTGTGCACACGATATTGAAGATGCGATTGCTGCGGCACATATCGCTTTTAAAACATGGTCGTGTAGCAGTGCTTATGCTCGTGCTGATGTGCTGATTAAAGCCCACCAGTTGATGCTCGAGAAAAAAACCTTCTTGGCCAACTTGATGACCGAAGAACAAGGTAAACCATTAAAGGCAGCCTTAAACGAGGTGCAATACGCCGCTGATTTCTTAATATGGTTTGCCGAAGAGGCCAAAAGAATTGGTGGCAGTAGCATTGCGTCTGCGCGTGAAAACCAGCGTTTTATCACCCGTAAGCAAGCCATTGGTGTGGTCGCTGCCATCACGCCTTGGAATTACCCGATTTCCATGATTACCCGAAAAGTTGCCCCTGCTTTGGCAGCGGGCTGCACCATTGTCTTAAAACCAGCAGAAAGCACCCCTCTTTGCGCAATTGAGGTGTTTAAAATCTTGGAAGAAGCTGGCGCCCCTGCCGGCGTAGTTAACTTATTAACCACCTCAAAACCCGAGGCCACTGGTAAAGCCTTTTGTGAAGACAAACGCATTAAAAAACTGACGTTCACAGGCTCAACCGAAGTGGGCATTCACTTAAACACCATGGCAGCGTCCAGCTTAAAACACGTTTCGATGGAGTTAGGTGGTCATGCACCGGCGATTGTTTGTTGCGATGCCAATCCAGAGCATGCCGCCAAAGGTTTGGGTTTGGTGAAGTTTTTAAATTCAGGTCAAGCTTGCATCAGCCCCAATCGAATTTTTGTACACCACAGCATTTACCAAGACTTTTTAGACACCATGACCCAGCGCACACAAAAACTCAACGTGGGCTCGGGATTCGATACCAATGTGGCTATCGGTCCTTTGATTAACCAAAAAGCCATTACAAAACTAGAAAACCAAGTGGCCGATGCGATTAAAAAAGGTGCCAAAGTTTTATGTGGTGGTCATGTGTTAACAGGGCCTGAATTTGATAAGGGGCATTTCTTTGCGCCAACCGTTTTGGCTGACATCACCGAAGACATGTTGATTTACCAAGAAGAAACCTTTGGTCCGATTGCAGCGGTCATGCCTTTTCATTCAGAAGAAGAAGTGATTAACAAGGCAAACGACACCGAATACGGCTTAGCTGCTTATATTTATACTGAGAATTTTTCTGTGGCAAATCGACTTATGGAGGCATTGAATTTTGGCATTATTGGCATTAATGACATCAACCCCACCAGTGCAGCAGCCCCTTTTGGCGGCATGAATTTAAGTGGTTTAGGACGAGAAGGAGGAAAAGAAGGCATTGAAGCGTATTTAGAAACCAAACTATGTGGCTACGTCATTTAACACCATCATCCCAAGCGCAATTACTTTAATTCATACAAACAACAATGAATTGCGCGACGATACGTGAGATCTATTAGGAGAAATAGAAATGTTTGCCAAAAAAAGAGAATATGGTGCCGAGCAGCCCTACTCACTCGGAATATTAAGATTGCGACTACCCGGTATTCATTACAAACTTGAAATACCTGATATGTTGCAAGGCATGATTCTTTGCGTCGTCCCCTTAAGCATTACCGCTATCATGACACAGCTATTGGGCATTCCTTTTGAAATTGCCATTGCTTTTGTGGTGATTAATAACTTTTTGTACTTATTGCACACTTCTTTTGGTGATCCTGCGGTGTCAGGCTGGATTACGGCAGGTTTACCGCTTTACATTGCCTTTTTGATGGGTTTTCCTGAGGGGGAAGCCCGAATCTTGGCATTGATTGCCCTGCAATTAACCCTTGCTGTGGTGTTTTTATCCATGGGAATTTTCCGTGGTGCCGATTCACTGGTCAAGAAAATGCCTAACTCGATTAAAGCAGGCATTTTAATCGGTGCTGGCATCACCTCAATTTCATCTCAGTTTGCTGCTGAGGGCCGTGTTTGGAGCATGCCCATTACCATTTTATTTGGTGGATTATTTGCTTTATTCATGTTGTTTTCAAAAACAGCTGAACCATTAAGAAAACGCTATTCGGCCTTTCGCTACATCGCTCAATATGGTATCGCAATTCCTTTTTTAATCGCCTATGCCTTGGGTATTCTGATTGGTGAAGTTGGCATGCCAACCTTACAGTGGGGCTTTGTTTCTTTTCCCATCAAAGAAATCATTAACAACTACACCGTTATTGGTCTAGGCATGCCGCCTTTGCAATACTTTATTGATGCTTTCCCATTGGCTTTGGCTGCTTACATCATCGCTTTTGGTGATGTACTGGTGATTGATTCTTTGTTCAAAACGGCCCAAAAAGCACGACCAGATGAAAAAGTGGTATTCAGTCCACGTCGAAATAACTTGATTTGCGGCATTCGCAATGCTTTACAAGGCTTGTTTTCTCCGATTATCGGCATGGCGGGTCCTTCTTGGACAGCCGGTCAAGTTTTGGTGATTAACCGCTACATCAATACCGATCGCAAAGGCATGGACAGCTATTGGGGTGGTGCCACCAGCATTTATTGGGGCATGAGTTTTGCCATGATGTCCTTGCCCATTGTGTCATTGTTAAAACCTGGTTTGAATGTAGGCATGGCCATTACACTGCTGATTCAAGGTTATTTGTGCGGTTATTTGGCCATTGAGATTTTATCCAAAGGTTCTAATTTAGAGCGTGGTGTCGCCGTGATTATTGGCTCAATTTTGGCCATTAAAGGCGCAGCTTGGGGTTTGGGTATTGGCTTTGTATTGTACCTACTACTACAAAAGCAGTGGGTTAAACAAAGAAGTACCGACGTTGATGATATTAAAAACACACCTGAGTGCGATAAACCATTGGAGGTCAATTAACATGAGCAATTTTTTGGTCAATCAAGGACTTGATAAGAATCCAGCCAACTATGTGCCGTTATCTCCGCTGTCGTTTCTTAGACGCAACGCCCTTGCACACGGCAATCGAGCGGCTTCTATTTATGGTGAGCGCATGCGCACATGGACAGAAGTCAACCAGCGCTGCCTAAAAATGGCATCGGCACTCAGTCAAATGGGCGTAGGATATGGTGATGTAGTGGCAACCATGTTGCCTAACCTGCCCGAAATGATGGAGCTACACTTTAGCGTACCCATGCTAGGTGCGGTTCTGAACACCATGAATACCCGCTTAGATGCAGACACAGTTGCGTATATTTTAGCGCACAGCCAAGCCAAAGTGATTTTTGTGGATAAGGAATACACCAGCGTCATTGAGGCAGCCCTAAACTTGGGCAATATCGACATAGTCGTTATCGCTGTAGAAGACGATGCCATTTCAGGGCAATTGCTTGGAGATTTAACTTACGAAAGCGTTCTTGCAACAGGCAGCCTATCATTTCAAGCAGTAGAATTGACCGACGAGTGGGATGCCATTTCGGTTAACTACACATCGGGAACAACCGGTCGCCCCAAAGGCGTGGTATACCACCACCGCGGTGCCTATTTAAATGCTTTAAGCAACAGCATTGCCATTGGTTTGGGACAAAATTCTGTTTATTTGTGGACGTTACCCATGTTCCATTGTAATGGATGGTGCTACCCATGGGCTGTTGCTGCCATTTCTGGCACCAACGTGTGCATTCGACAACCAAAACCAGAGTGGATTTTTAAAGCTATTTCACAACACCATGTCACCCACATGTGTGCAGCCCCCATTGTATTGAATATGATGGTCAATGCACCCAAACACATGCAGCAACCTTTTTCTCATCAAGTGACCATTGCTACCGGTGGCGCTGCCCCTGCTGCGGTAACCATTGAGAAAATGGAAGCATTGGGCATCAATGTAATCCATTTGTATGGCATGACTGAAACCTATGGACCTACTATGGTTTGTGAAGTGCAAGACGATTGGCAGCATGAAAATGTCGAAATGCGCTCCATCAAAATGGCACAGCAAGGTGTTTACACCGTGTCGATGTCAGACATGGCTATTTTAGGTGATGATGGCCAACTGCTACCCAAAGATGGCATCAGTGTGGGGGAATTGTGTGTGCGTGGTAACTCCGTCATGAAAGGCTATTTACTCAACCCACAAGAAACCAGTAGTGCTTTTGCCAATGGTTGGCTACATACAGGTGACATGGGTGTTTGGGATGCCAGTGGTTATGTGCAAATCAAAGACCGCTCCAAAGACATCATTATTTCTGGCGGTGAAAACATTTCCAGCCTTGAAATTGAAAGTGTTTTGTACACCCACCCTGCAGTCTTAGAGGCTGCCGTTGTTGCGGCACCTGATGAGCACTGGGGGGAAGTACCTTGCGCATTTATCACATTAAAGCCGAACTTTAACCAGATTGATGAGGATTCGATTAAAACCTATTGCAAAGAGCATTTAGCTCGCTTTAAAGTCGTCAAAAAAGTGATTTTTATCGATGATATCCCGAAGACTTCAACAGGGAAAATTCAGAAAAAAATATTGCGTGAACAATTGTTACTACAACCGTAATCTGACAATAAACATGCTAACTTCGGTCAGCATGTTTATAAGCGGCTAGCCAAACCAGAATCACAATACAGGCACGGCTTCAAAAAAATACGATACAATGTTCATTATTAAATACAATCTGAACCAACCTATCCTAAATGGGGTATTACTATGCTGAACAAAATAGCCATACTATTGAGCAGTCTACTCATCCTATCTGCTTGTGCATCTAACCAAGCCGATGTTGATGTGGCAAAGCGCATTGGGGAGTGCATCATTGATGGCAATCAAAATGGCAATTGTGAAATGCCAACCTTAGAAGGCAAATAAAGCCATATCGACGGTGTATCAGATGATTTACCCATAAAAAAGACTTAAGCTTATCGCTTAAGTCTTTTTGTTTGTGCTTTAAAATGTTTTGTTAATGCTTTTTGGCTGTGCTGCGTTTTTTGCCTTTGGGCGCATCTTGAAAGCGCTCAGTCGGATGCCATGCCGTTCTGGCTGTTTGTACTTTGGCTTTGCCACCTTCTTGGCGTGTGGGCTTGTGGGCTGCTTTGACGCCCACTTTATTGGCGCTGGCTTTGGCTGCCGTGCTCACTTTTACCGTGCCTTTTTTGCCGCCTTTAACCGGTGGCAGCCAATCGGCTGGCTGGGTTGGTGGAATCAAATGCTTTTTGCTGTAACCAATTAAATCGCCACGACCCATCTCTAGCAAGGCTGCACGCAATAGCGGCCAGTTATCCGGATGGTGATAACGCAAGAATGCTTTGTGCAATTTACGGCGTTTGCCATCTTTAACAATATCCACTTTGTCTGAGCTGCGCGACAGTTTTTTCAAAGGATTGCGCGTGGTGTGCCACATCGTGGTTGCCAATGCCATTGGTGTTGGCATAAAGGTTTGTACTTGGTCTAGGCGGAAATTATTTTCTTTTAACCACATCGCCAAATTCATCATGTCTTCATCGCTGGTGCCCGGATGCGCTGCAATAAAGTAAGGAATCAAATACTGTTCTTTGCCCGCTTCTTTGCTGGCTCTTTCAAACATTTGTTTGAAGCGATCATACTTTTTCATTTTGGGTTTCATCATCATCGATAATGGACCATCTTCAGTATGTTCTGGTGCAATCTTCAAATAACCACCCACATGGTGGGTCACCAATTCTTTGATGTACTCTGGGCTTTCCACTGCCAAGTCATAACGCAAACCTGAGCTAATGGTGATTTTTTTCACCCCATCAATAGAACGAGCCTTGCGATACAAACCAATCAAAGAAGTGTGGTCGGTATTTAAGTTCGGGCAAATATCAGGCCAAACACAAGACAATTTACGGCAGTTTTTCTCAATATCGTGTGACTTACATGCCAAACGGTACATATTGGCAGTTGGGCCGCCCAAATCAGAAATATAGCCTTTGAAGCCTTCGGTTTTATCGCGAATTTCTTCAATTTCTTTTAAGATTGACTCTTCTGAGCGGCTTTGAATAATGCGTCCCTCATGCTCGGTAATCGAGCAGAATGTACAGCCACCAAAACAACCACGCATGATGTTAATGGAAAACTTAATCATTTCCCAAGCTGGAATATTGGCATCGCCATAGCTTGGATGTGGATTGCGAGCATACGGTAAGCCAAACACATAATCCATCTCTTCTGTGGTCAATGGAATGGGCGGTGCATTCAACCAAACATCACGATTACCATGCAATTGCACCAAGGCACGGGCATTGCCTGGGTTCGACTCCAAATGCAAAGTACGGCTGGCATGGGCATACAAAACAGGGTCATATGCCACGGCTTCATAACTTGGAATGCGCACCACTTGTTGGTGGCGAATCTGGCGACGTGCTTCTGCGCGCTCTTTCGCACTCATAAAGACTACCGGTTGAGCATGCTCTTTGACTTCGTCGTCTTTGGCGGCTAGCTCTTCTGGGCTAAATTCATGGTAAGGATTTAAAACGGTATCAACTTTGCCCGGAACATCCACTGTGGTTGAGTCAATCTCAATCCACTCTTGGTTGTCCGGTGTTTGCCCGTGGTTAATCAAAAACGCAGTACCACGCACATCGCGAATGTCTTTTAAACGCACACCTGCGGCTCGGCGCTGTGCCACTTCAACCAAAGCTCGCTCGGCACTGCCGTAAAGCAATAAATCAGCACGGGCATTGATCAAAATCGATGGACGAACCTTGTCAGACCAATAGTCGTATTGGGCAATCCGACGCAAACTCGCTTCGATTGAGCCAATCATCACATCCACACCTGGGTAAGCTTCTTTACAACGCTGTGAATAAACAATCGCAGCACGATCTGGACGCTTGTTTGGCGCACCATGCGGTGTATAGGCATCGTCTGAGCGTGGGCGTTTGTCCGCGGTATAGCGGTTAATCATGGAGTCCATATTGCCAGCGGTCACACCAAAGAATAAATTCGGCTCCCCTAAAGCACGGAATGCCTCGGCACTTTGCCAATCGGGTTGAGCAATAATGCCCACTCGAAAGCCCTGCGCTTCCAATAAGCGACCCACCAAAGCCATACCAAAACTTGGATGGTCAATGTAAGCGTCACCTGTGACCAAAATAATATCGCAAGAATCCCAACCAAGCTCGTCCATTTCGGCACGGCTCATGGGTAAAAATGGCGCGATACCAAAACGCTTGGCCCAATATTTTTTATAGGAATTCAGTGGCTTTTGTGCCGAAGGATGTGTGTTCATGTCTTTAAATCATTATTTTTATCAGGCCGGTATTGTCTCATAAAATCACAAACTTAGGATTACTGAAGGCTGTTATTTTACAAAACGCATGACAAAATCGATAAAAACCAATCATGTAAGTGCTGCTAACGGCACCCTCTGGTGCTCAAGAAAATACTCGCCACCAAAAACAAGAGGACTTCCAAAGCGGCTCATCATGGATTAGTAACCGACTTTCTGACCTTTTTGCTCCCAACACAAAGCATGCTGGCTCTAAAAAACCGTAC
>JASLBZ010000096.1 GCA_030146285.1 Neisseriaceae bacterium
TTAGATTTATCTAATTTAGTTGTAACTAATAAAGGCTGTAAAAATGCAAATGCAAGAAATGATGGCAAAAGCCGAAGATGTTGCGGAGCTTTATAAGGTATTGGCGAATCCAAATCGTTTGTTGATTTTGTGTTTGTTGATTGACCGCCAGGAATTGTGTGTTGGTGAAATCTGCGCCGAATTGCCATTAGAGCAGTCGCCTATTTCCCAGCATTTAAAAATCATGCGTGACCAAGGTTTGCTAGATAGCCGTAAAGAAGGTTTAACTGTGTATTATCAGATTGCTGATGACAGAATTAAAGCACTGATTGGTTTGACTAAAGAATTGTATTGTTCATAAGGAGATAGAAAAATGAAAATCATATCAGTGCAAGAGGCTCAGAAATTGTTTACCGAAGGTGCCGTATTTGTTGATATTCGAGATGCCGATGAGTTCTCACAGGAATACATTCAAGGTGCACGCAATATTGGCGTGGATCAATTGAACCAACACAATGCAGCAGGACAGAAAGTTATTTTCTATTGTTTGTCTGGCATGCGGACCAAAAGTCAGCAATCTCAATTGGGCAATTTGTTGTGTGAAGAGGCTTTTTTATTAGAAGGTGGTTTGCGCGCTTGGAAAGCAAATGGTTTGGCGACCATTGCAAGCGCACACAAAACCTTGCCTTTACAACAGCAAGTACAGGTTACAGCTGGCTTACTGATTTTACTGAGCTTGTTGTTTGGTTATTTTGTGCATCCTGCCTTTTTATTAGTCACGTTCTTTGTTGGTTTGGGTTTTACCTTTGCTGGGTTAACCGGTTTTTGTGGAATGGCCGTATTGCTCATGAAAATGCCATGGAATAAGCAATACCGAAATAGCAATGCAACAAATTGTTCAATTTAATAAAACAGCAGCTTAGGCTGCTGTTTTATTTTGTCAGTTAGCGCCAAGTCAGTTTAAAAAGGCTATAATGGCCCAGCAATATTGCGATACATTGTCTTGCTAAAACCCTCTTAATTTCCCATAAAGTCTTATGCTAACTGAACTCGAAAAAAACGCCATTTCTGATCATTACAAAGCCATTTCCCAGAACCTACCAGGGTTTCGTCCGCGTGCTTCACAAAGACAAATGTTGGCGATGATTGCCAATGCGTTTAGCCGTACCCTCAGTTTTGATCCTGAATCCGATGAGCGCCCAGAGCGACAAGGTGAGAGCATTGCTGTCATCGAAGGACCAACGGGTGTGGGCAAAAGTTTGGCGTATTTGTTGGCTGGCGGCATCATGGCGCAAACCCGTGAGAAAAAACTCATTGTGACCAGTGCAACAATCGCGCTGCAAGAGCAATTGGTTTATCGGGATTTGCCATTTGTCATTGAAAAAAGTGGCTTGGAGTTGCGTTTTGCTTTGGCAAAAGGGCGTGGTCGTTATTTGTGTCCTTACCGTTTGTATCAGTTAACACAAGACCATGCTCAAGACAGTTTGTTGGGGTTTGAAGAATTGGCGGCTTGGGAAGAAAAGCCCAAAGAAGAAGACTTGCATGTACTAAGAGAGTTGGCAGATGCTTTTGCCTCTCGTCAATTCAATGGTGACCGGGACACTTGGCCTATCAATATTGTGGATGGCTTGTGGAGTAAAGTAACCAATGACCGACATGGCTGCCTGAAAGCGGCTTGCCCTAATAAACCAGAATGTCCATTTTATTTGGCACGAGAAACGCTGGACAATGTGGATGTGGTGGTGGCCAATCATGATTTGTTGTTGGCTGATATTGGTATGGGCGGTGGCGTGATCTTGCCTGAGCCTAGCAACAGTTTTTACTGTATTGATGAGGCACATCACTTATCGAAAAAAGCTTTAAAGCAATTTGCAGCTGAGCACAGCTTGAATCAAGCGCAGTGGTTTTTAGAAAAACTATCAACCTTAACTGGACGTGTGGCTGCCATTACAGACAAAGCAGAAGCCGCGAATTTGGCGGACGAAGCGGCAATGAGTCTGTTAGAGCATTTAAGTGAGTGGATTTGGCATTTGAATGAAACCCCACAATTGCAGCAACAAAGAGACGATGTTGAGCCGATTTGGCTTTGGGACCAAGGTGTTGTACCTGATGGTTTGGAAATCTTGGTTGAAAATACAGCCATGAGCGCGCGTTCATTGCTCAAAAATATTTATACGTTAAATGATGCATTGGCAGCGGCAAGGCGTGACAAAAACCAAGAAAGTGCAGTGGTTGATAAGTTAAATGGGGATTTTGGTATGGCCGTGGCTCGCGTGGAGCAAATCAGTGCGGTATGGGATTTGATGTCACAAGAACCCAATACGGATAGCAAAGAACCGCCATTGGCCAAATGGATTAGCAGCAAACGCCAAGATAAAAATGATTTTATTTTCTTTGCGTCGCCCATTTCCAGTGCCGCGCATTTGGCCAATAAATTGTGGCGACAAGCTGCAGGTGCGATTCTAACTTCGGCCACGTTACAAAGTTTAGGCAGCTTTGATTTGCTAATGCGTCAAACGGGATTGATGTGGCTGCCTGAAACCGAAACCCATGCACTGACCAGCCCGTTTAATTATCAACAGCAAGGTGAGTTGTATTTGCCACCGATTCAAGCCAGCCCTAAAGATGCCATGGCCCACACGGAAGAAGTTGCACAGTGGCTACCCAAGCTAATTGGCTTAGATGATGCAGTTGGAACGCTGGTGTTGTTTACTTCTCGAAAACAAATGCAAGAAGTGGCTTTAAGGCTGCCTGAAGCTTATTTGCCTCATTTGTTGATTCAAGGCGATATGCCTAAAATTGAGCTGATTAAACAACATCACGCTAATATCACTGCTTTGCAGCCCAGTATTATTTTTGGCTTAGATAGTTTTGCTGAAGGTTTGGACTTGCCTGGGCATGCTTGTGTTCATGTGATTGTTGCTAAGCTGCCTTTTGCGATGCCAGACAATCCCATAGACAAAACCATGAATGATTGGATTAGTAAAAATGGTGGCAATCCATTCATGGAAATCAGTGTACCTGAAGCCAGCATTAAATTGGTTCAAGCCGTGGGTCGTTTGATTCGCACTGAGTCTGATCATGGGCGAGTGAGTATTCTGGACAATCGCATTAAAACAGCGGCCTATGGTAAAAAAATATTGGCAGCACTGCCACCGTTTAAACGCATTTGATGTGGATAATTTGTGTTAAATAAGAGGCAAGCCACACAGTACATACCTGTGGATAAACTGTGAATTGTGTGGATAACTTTTGGATTGTGATGTAGAGGCGCTTCAGAATTGCAAAACTATGCCTTAAAACATGCTTTTACATCATGGCTCGGGTATAATGTGCGCTCGAAAACAGGTTGTTTGTGGCATTACCCTATCAAAGAGAGAAGACGTCAACCATGCTCATCTGTAATCCCTATGAAGTCATCATTGAAGGCACGACCAATAAAGGTAAGCGCTTCCGTCCAAGTGATTGGTCTGAACGTTTATCGGGTATTTTATCCTCGTTTAATACAGGTCGATTGTCTTACCATCAATATGTCCGTCCCATGCTATTGGACAATGTGCGCTGCGTGGCTGTGGATAAAAAACTGGAAAGCATTAATCCACAAATGTTTCAGTTTTTAATGGATTTTGCTCACGACAATGATTTGCGAATTATTGATTGTAAAGCTTTGATGAAAGAGCATGGCGACACCACCAATTTGGTTGATGCTGTGAATGCCAAAGACGCTGCAGATAAAAAAGCGGCACAAGAAGGCGTTCTTGCAAGCGCAGAAAAAGCAGCGACGGCAGTGGTGATTGAAGAGCCTATCGTGATTGAGCAAGTGGTGGTTGAGCCTATTCCTCATCCTAAGCCTGTGGTGGTTGAATTAAAAGCCGGTGAAACTGCCCGTGCATTTAATGCCATTAGTGTGATTCGTCCACATTTGGATTCGGCCAAAATGCTAGCTGCACAAGTAGACAATATCTTGCGCCCCGATGGCTATCGCATCATTGCTATTTTTGCCAATGAAACCGATGAGCAAGCCGCTGCTGCTTGTGGTTTTAGATTGGCGCACAATTTGGCTTGGGGTCGACATTTGTGGGTTGAAGATTTATCTCGATTAGAATCGCATAGTGGTCATGGTTATGGACAGGCTTTGTTTGCTTGGGTTAAAGATGAAGCCAAGCGTTTGGGATGCAGCCAGATTCACATGAATGTGACGGTAGACAAACGTGGCAATAGCACCCAAAAATTGTGTTTGAATGCCGGTTTTTACTTATCACATCACCACTACAGTTTTGTCTTTGAGTAATGCAAATCAGAAAAAAAAGAGCAGCCATGTGCTGCTTTTTTTGTTTATCAAAATGGCAATGCGTGTTAAAAATTAGATTGAGAAATGGATGACATAGCTGGCGTGAGATTATTTTTATCTTAATATTATCGGATTAAGGCACAATCTGTTAGAATACGCCTCGCACATTAACTGTATTAGGCAGTCGCTGCGTCACTTGTGGCGGAGAGGAAAGTCCGGGCTCCATAGAGCACAATGCCAGTTAACGGCTGGGCGTCGTGAGGCGACGGAAAGTGGAACAGAAAGCGAAACCGCCGATGGCTTTTTTGTTAAAGCACAGGTAAGGGTGAAAAGGTGCGGTAAGAGCGCACCGGGCACTTGGTAACAAGATGTCGCAGGCTAAACCCCATTGGGAGCAAGACCAAACAGAATGCTATGGTGCGGCTCGTACCGCATTCGGGTAGGTTGCTTGAGTGTGTCAGTAATGGCATGCCTAGAGGAATGACTGCCCTCGACAGAACCCGGCTTATCGATGCAGTTAATGTGCCCCTCATACTCTATGTCTTAAATATTCTCAGCATTACTTCTGGCTTTTATTGAAATCAAATCATTGTAATATGTCTTGTATTGGCAATGTTATTAGTAAAAGAATCTAATTTATGAAACATGCGTGGATGGGCTTTGCAACGGCAATCATGTTAATGGGTTGTCAGGCGTTACCAGAACAAAAAAATCGAACCGAAACCACTTATTTGCTGGATTCGGCCAAGACGCGCTTGTCTGATGTTTTAACACCCCTGGTACAAGAGCATTCACCACTTGATGGTATTTATGAATTAGAAGACCCTCACAATGCATTTGTTGCCAGAAGTTCAGCCATTGCATTAGCGGACAAAACCATTGATGCCCAATATTATATTTGGCGTCCAGATACCTCTGGAAAAATGCTGTTCAATGATTTGTATGCTGCTGCGAATCGAGGTGTTCGTGTTCGCCTTTTGTTAGATGATAACAATACTCGCGGCATGGACGATGTCTTGGCAGCTTTAAATGAGCATACCAATATTGAAGTACGCTTATTCAATCCATTTATGAATCGCCGTTGGCGGTCTTTAGGGTATATCACTGATTTTTCTCGTTTAAATAGAAGAATGCACAATAAGTCCTTAATTGTTGATAATCAGATTGCGATTATTGGTGGGCGCAATATTGGTGATGAATATTTCGCCGCTGGCGATGGCATGGTTTTTGCCGACTTGGATGTTATGACCATTGGGCCGGTGGTGACCACGCTGTCTCAAGACTTTGATGGTTATTGGGCAAGTAAATTGTCTTATCCATTTCAAGATATTGTTCATGTGCGCCAAACTCGAGATTATGCAGAGCAATTGTTCGACAAAAAACGAATGAAATTTCGAGCAGACAAACAAGATTATTTGGCTGCTTTGGCCGATTCTGTTTTGTTGGATGAATTGATGACAGGCAGCCTGAAGTGGGCATGGTCTCAAACATCGGTGATTTCCGATAGCCCCAATAAAGCATTGTCCGATGACGCCAAAAACTCTTCGTATTTTACCCAACATTTGGATGATGCTTTTGGCTCGCCCAAAGAATCTATCTTATTCGTCTCTCCTTATTTTATCCCGACAGCTGGCGGCGTTGATGTGTTTTCTGATTTGAAAAAAGACGATGTTCAGGTTGCCGTTTTAACCAATTCATTAGAAGCAACCGATGTTGCTGCTGTGCATTCAGGCTATGCTAAATATCGAAAAGACTTATTAAAATCCGGTATTCAATTGTTTGAATTAAAAAAATCGTTTTCAAGTGATGCACATTCAGGCAAAGACAAAGGCTTGGTCGGCAGCTCAGGCTCTAGTTTGCATGCCAAAACCTTTGTGATGGATAATCACCGCATTTTTGTTGGGTCCTTGAATCTGGACCCTCGTTCTGCTTGGATCAATACTGAAATGGGCATGGTGATTGAGAACTCAGAGTTAGCAACCATCATGGCCGAGCGTTTGCTTGCGCGCATGCCTGAACGTGCTTATGAAGTGCGGTTAAAAGAAGATCAAAAATCCCTAGAGTGGATTAGCTACAAAGATGGCAAAGTGGAGCAGGTTTATGACACTGAGCCCAATGTGGGTGTTTTGAAACGCAGCTGGGTGACATTTTTGTCATGGTTGCCCATCGAAGGCTTGTTGTAAATTTATTCAGGCTGCCTACCTATAAAATCCTTAATGAAGCGAGTTAAACCCCGCTTTTGAGTATCGTATACATGAGAATTGATGCAAATAACTTATTAAATGGTTTGAATCCGGAACAACTGGCAGCTGTAACTTGGCCAGCCAGTCCCGCTTTGATTTTGGCAGGTGCAGGCAGTGGTAAGACCCGTGTTTTGACCACTCGAATTGCTTGGTTATTGCAAACTTCACAAGCCAGTGCCAATCACATATTGGCTGTGACCTTTACCAATAAGGCTGCCAAGGAAATGCAAATGCGCTTAAGTGCATTGGTGCCATTTTCGACTCGATCCATGTGGCTCGGAACATTTCATGGTTTGTGTCATCGATTTTTGCGTTTGCATTTTCATGAAGCGCAGTTACCACAAAGCTTCCAAATTTTAGACAGCAGCGATCAGTTATCACTGATAAAGCGCTTATTGAAGGAATGGAACATCAGTGACGCTGTGGTTGCACCGCGTACTTTGCAAGGCTTTATCAATGCTCAAAAAGAATCTGGATTGCGCTCGGATCGACTGTCTGCCAATAATCCTTATGATCGACGTTTAATCGAATGTTATCAAGGCTACGAGCGCCAATGCCAACGAGACGGTGTGGTGGATTTTGCTGAGTTGATGTTGCGCTGTTATGAGGTTTTACAAAACCATCCTTTATTATGTGAGCATTACCAAAGTCGCTTTAGCCATATCTTGGTGGATGAGTTTCAAGACACGAATAAACTGCAATATGCATGGCTAAAATTATTGGCAGGCGAACATACTGCTGTTTTTGCTGTTGGCGATGACGATCAAAGCATTTATGCGTTTCGTGGTGCAAATGTCGGTAATATGACGGATTTTATGCGTGAATTTAATGTTGAGAAGCCCATTAAGCTAGAGCAAAATTACCGCTCAGTTGGCCACATTCTTCAGGCTGCCAATGCTGTGATTGAAAACAATGATGAACGCTTGGGCAAAAATTTGCATACCGAAGCAGGTGATGGCGATAAATTGCGTTTTTTATGGGCTGACTCGGATTTGGCAGAGGCGCGCTTTATTGTGGATGAAGTGAAATCTTTACACAATGAAGATGGCTTTCAATTCGATGACATGGCCGTGTTATATCGCAGCAATGCCCAGTCTCGGGTGATTGAGCAGGCTTTATTTCAAGCCGGCGTGCCTTATAAAATATATGGCGGGCTGCGTTTTTATGAGCGCCAAGAAATCAAACATGCTTTGGCATATTTGCGCTTGTGCGTGAATACCGAAGATGACAACTCTTTGTTGCGTGTTATCAATGTGCCTGCTCGTGGTATTGGCGCGCGCAGCATTGAGAAGCTACAAGAAGATGCCTCACTGCAAGGGATTTCATTGTGGCAAGCTGCTTGTGTGAGCACCAATGCCAAAATCAAAGCATTTGTGGCATTGATGGATGGCATGCAACAGCAAACCAAAGAATTAAGTTTGCCTGATTTAATCAGCATGATTGTGCACCAAAGTGGCTTATATGATTTTTACCAAAATCAAAAAGGTGAACACCAAGACAGGCTTGATAACTTAGATGAGCTTGTCAGTGCTGGTATGGCATTCAACCCACAAGAAAGCAATTTTGAAATTCTCCCAGAAAATTGGCAAGAAGACCCGATGTGGCCTATCTTGGCGTTCTTAAGCAATGCCACGTTAGAGTCAGGTGAAAAGCAAGCAGGCGAGGGAGAGTCGGCATTGCAATTGATGACAGTACATGCTTCTAAGGGGTTGGAATTCAATGCTGTGTTCTTAACCGGTATTGAAGAAGGTTTGTTCCCCAGTGAAATGAGTTTGCAAGAACAAGGCGGTTTACAAGAAGAACGCCGCTTGATGTATGTTGCCATTACCCGTGCTCGTCAACGTTTGTATTTGAGCGCAGCACAACAACGACTGTTGCATGGCAAGACGCAATTTGGTGTGGTATCACGTTTTTTTGACGAAATACCAACAGAAGTCATTCATTCTTTGTCCAATCGCCAAACCCACCATCAGGCAAATAAAGCAGCCACTTTTAGTGTAGCAGACAAACACGCCATTCAGAAAATCGCCAAAGCGCAAGACTATGCTGGTTTTCACATTGGTCAAAATGTGCGCCATGCCAAATTTGGCACTGGTGTGATTGTTGATGCGCTAAGTAAAGGGGACAGTGCGAAGCTGACAATCAATTTTGGTCGAGAAGGAATGAAGGAATTGGACACGAAATTTGCTAAACTGGAGGTTGTTTAGAAAATTGTCATAAGGTAAAAGCCATGTTAAGTGCCATTATCGTTGAAGATGAAGTGCTAGCCGCCGAGCGTTTGCGAATTTTGTTGCAAGAGCATGATGTAACAGTACTGGCACAATTTCAAGAAGCCATGAGTGCATTAGAGTGGCTAAGTCAGCATGATGTGGATGTGGCTTTTGTCGATATTGGATTGCCTGAAATCGATGGCATTGCTTTTGTGGAGCGTTTAAAACGCACAGCCCATTTTGTTCCTGCCATTATTTTCACCACCGCTTATGAAGAACATGCATTAAAAGCGTTTGAACTGGCAGCGACAGATTATTTGCTCAAACCGATTAAACGCTCGCGTTTGCAAGAGGCCATACAACGATTGCAGCCTGAGCACCAAGAAGAACAAAATTTCAATAGTTTTGCCGTGCAAACGCGAGACCGAATTGTTGAAATCCCATGGCAGCAAGCTCGCTATTTGTTGGCTGAAGAAAAAAGCGTGTTATTGGTTACTGCCGATGGCTCATGTTTTGATTTGTCCAAAACACTGATTTATTGGGAAGAGCTCTTGGCCGAGAAAGCCATTCGCATCCACCGCAACGCCTTGGTCATGCAGCATGCCTTATCTGCATTGGTGAAAATGAGCCCAGAAGAAGACAGCACCGTCACTTGGGGCGCAGAAATCTTGGATTTGGACGAAATCCTCCCCGTGAGCCGCCGCCAATTGGCTGCTATTCGTAAAGAGTTACTCAAGAAAAATTAAAAAAGCAGCCTGAAATTTTCAGGCTGCTTTTTTTAATATCAACACATCAATGGATTAATTCGCGGTATACACGATATTCAAATCTTCGGTTTTAATGCGGCGTTTCCAAGCATCTTGGATGTCTTTGATGGTGATGTTTTCGACCACCTCTGGATAATCGTCTAAGTAACTCAGTGGCAAACTGTATGTGCCGATGGTGCCAAGATAGCCAGACACTTTGCCGTTGGTGTCGATGCGAAGTGGGAAGCCACCAACAATGTTGGCTTTGGCTTGGGTCAATTCTGCTTCAGTAGGGCCGTTGGCAATAAAATCAGCCAGGACAGATTTGGCTGCTAACAATGCTTGTTCCCGGTTGGCTTGTTTGGTTTTTAGACCCATACTGAAGATGCCTTTTTCTTGCATGGGGCTGAACGAGCTGCTTGCGCCATAAACATAGCCTTTTTCGTCTCGCAATACTTTCATCAAGCGGCTATCAAAACCACCGCCACCCAAAATATAATTGCCCACAACCAGTGCGAAATAATCGGGGTCATTCATGGTGATCACTGGGTAGCCGATTGCGATACTCGATTGGCTGGCTGGGTGTTTCACCACAACGGTTTTCCCTTTTTTCTCTTCAATGCTTGGGATCTTGGGAAGGGGAGGTGCTTGGGTTGGCAGACCTTTTAAGATGGCGTTTGCGATGTTATTGGCTTCAAAGCGAGAAACATCACCAACAATGGTAACGGTTGCATATGGGGTTCTGAAGTATTGTTGGTAAAAATTCACCAAATCTTGGCGTTGAATGCTTTGTAGGCTTTGCTCTGTGGTTCTGGCGCCATAGCTATAAGGGTGATTGGGGTAGTTGGCTTTGGTAAATGCTCGAGCCATCAGAAAGTCCGGTTGGGTTTCACCTTGTTTTAAGCCTAAGATGGCGCGCTCTTTTTCACGGGCCAATATTTTTTCATCAAAAGTCGGTTGGGTTAAGATTAAATTGGCCAGTTGTAAAGTTTGGCTTAACACTTTGTCTTTACTCAGTGAGCGAAAGCCAACACTGGCGGTTTCACTGCCAGAGCTGCTGCTAATATCAACTGCCAAATTGCTGATTTGCAATTTGATGGCTTCTTCATCCAATTGGCCAGCACCTGTGTCCATTAAGCCCGCGGTAAAGCCCGCCACACCAATTTTGTCTGCGCTGTCTCTTCGACTACCAGCATCGAACAAAACATTCACATCAACAATAGGAACTTCGTGGCGTTCTACAAACAAAACTTTTGCGCCATTGTCCAGATGCCATGCTTGAATATCCACAGCAAAGCTGATGCTAGGGGTGATGATGGCGACCACAACGGTTAACCAATGTTTTAATTTCATTTTTTCGCTCCTGTTGTTGGCGTGGCATGAATGTTAGTGGGCTCCAGTAGCACACGGGTTAGTGTGTCGTTGGTCAATGCTTTGGCTGCATTTTGTACATCTTTGGCGCTGACTTTTTGCAGTTTTTTACGAATCACATCTTTGGCTTCATAACCAAAACCCAGTAATTCCAATTCACCCATTTCTGAGGCTTGTGAAGTGATCGAATCTTGTTGGTAAATATAGGATGCATCAATTTGATTGTGAATGCGAGTGAGCTCATCTTTGGTAATGCCATTGTTGGCAATGTCTTGAATTTCTTCTTGAATTGCAGCTTCTAATTCATCAATACTCACGTTGGCCGAGGGCATGGCAATGATACTAAACAAATCATCACCACGGCTCATGCCGTCGTAAGCAATGCCAATAGATACAGCAACTTGTTTTTTACGAATCAGATTTTTTTCCAAACGGCTGGCATCATGGCCATCTAAAACGGCAGCCAAAATTTGATAAGCATAGGCTTCTTGATTGTTGATATCATCCAAATGTGGGACACGATAATTCAATGACAGCATTGGTAATTCTGATGGTGCGGTAACCGTTGCCGATTGATAACGTGTACTTCGTTTTTGGGTATCGGTATTGCGTGGGCTAATGGATTGGGATGGAATGGCACCAAAGCTTTTTTTCGCATCACGAATGGCATCTTCAGCCTTAAAATCACCAACCATGACAAGAGTTGCATTATTGGGTGCATACCATTGACGATACCAGTCGCGTGCATCCTCAGGTTTCATATTGTCCAAATCATCCATCCAGCCAATGACTGGTGCTTTCTCATTTGGAATTTGCATGGATTCTTTGTAAATCGCTTCCCACAAGACGCCACTGGGTGTGTTGTCGGTGCGCATGCGGCGTTCTTCTTTAACCACATCCATTTCATTGACAAATGCTTTGTCAGAGAAATTCAGGTTGTGCATGCGATCAGCTTCTAATTGCAAAACGTCGGGCAGGTATTTGGCAGCAAATGATTGATAATAAACGGTTCTGTCGCGGCTGGTGTAGGCATTTAACTGCCCACCAAACGCAGAAATGTGTTGTGAATATTGGCCATCGGGTACGGCTTTGGTGCCTTTGAACATCATGTGTTCTAAAACGTGACTTAAGCCCGTGTGGCCCACTTGTTCATCAATACTGCCAATGCGATACCAAAGTTGGGTAACCACAACCGGTGCACGATTGTCTTCTTTGGCAATGATGGTTAAGCCATTGGGCAGTGTGGTTTTTATGGTTTTTGCTGCAAGCGGCGTACTAAGCGCAAGTGAGCAAGATATGAAAACAAGACATTTGCGAAACATACATTTATCCTCGTTAATTGCGTTACAATACGCCACGATAATTAATTTAATTTGGACGCTGAGACACACTATGTTTGGTTTTTTTAAACGGAAAAAGTCAAAAGAGCATAACAAAGAACAGGCTCATGACACAACCATTCTTCATGATGACAATCAAGTAATTGAAACAAGTGAAACCGAAGAAGCGGTTCAAGAAACAGCTGTCGCATCAGTTGATGTTACAGCTGCTGCTGATACAGTACAAACTGTACCAGAAACATTGGCTGCCATTGCGCCTATTTTGGAAAAGGTCAACGAAGTTGTCGTTGAAGAAGATGAAGAAAGTGAAGCACTTCGCCAAGCTGCAGCTGAGTTAAAAGCCGCAGCAGATGCCATGGCGGCGCAAAGTGAAGCGCATGATGCAAAAGAAGACGATGTTGTTTCACGTGAAACAGAACCGGAAGCAACAATAACACCTGTTGTTAAGGTAGAAGCAGTTGCAACGCTTCCTGAGGTTGCGGTAGCTGAAGTTCCCGCTATTGAAACTCCAGCCGTTGAGACAGTAGTTGAGACAGTAAAAGAAGTGACGATTGCTGCTGAGCCAGAGCCTGTTGCACTTGTTGTTTCAGAAGTTGCCGCTGAGCCTGAAAAGCCAGCCAAGCTAGGTTGGGCTGCTCGTTTGAAAAAAGGCCTGAGTAAATCTCGTACCCAATTAGCCAAATCTTTGGCGGGTGTGTTCGGTGGTGGTCAAATCGATGAAGACTTGTATGAAGAGTTAGAAACGGTTTTGTTGACCAGCGATATGGGTTTGGAAGCAACAGAGCATTTGTTGACGGAAGTGCGCAATCGCGTGAGCTTGCGTGGCTTGAAAAACGGTGATGAATTGCGTGAAGCTTTAAAAGAGTCGCTGTTGGAATTGATTGCACCTTTAGAAGCACCATTGGTTTTGCCTGAAGGCAAGGGACCCTTTGTGATTATGATGGCGGGTGTGAATGGTGCGGGCAAAACCACATCCATTGGCAAGCTGGCAAAATACTTTCAAGGCCAAGGCAAGAGCGTGTTGTTAGCGGCAGGGGATACCTTTCGTGCGGCTGCGCGTGAGCAACTGATCGAATGGGGAGATCGCAATCAGGTAACCGTGATCTCACAAGCCAGTGGCGATTCTGCGGCGGTGTGTTTTGATGCGATGGAAGCTGCCAAAGCGCGTGGTGTTGATGTGGTGTTGGCAGATACAGCAGGACGCTTGCCCACGCAAATGCATTTGATGGAAGAAATCAAAAAAGTAAAACGGGTGATTCAAAAGGCATTGCCAGAAGCGCCACAAGAAATTATTTTGGTGCTAGATGCCAATATTGGTCAAAATGCCATCAACCAAGTTGTGGCGTTTGATGATGCTTTGGGATTGACTGGTTTGATTTTGACGAAGTTAGATGGCACAGCGAAAGGCGGGATTGTTGCTGCATTGGCAAAAACACGCCCTGTGCCTGTGCGATTTATTGGTGTGGGTGAGAGCATCGATGATTTGCGTCCATTTAAAGCAAAAGAATATGTTGATGCTTTATTGGATGAGCACGAAACACACTAAGTACCGCTGTGATTAAAAATTTATTTGAAAACCCATTGCTCAAAATGCATTTCGCAGCCATGTTGTACGGCTTGTCTGGTATTTTTGCAGCAATGGTCAGCGTGGGCGCTGATACGATTGCTTGGGGACGCGCTGCGTTTGCTTGGATGGTTATCAGCGCTTTATTTTTGTTTACTCGGCAACAGCCTTGGCAAAATACCACATTAAAAAATGTGGTTTGCTTGTGCCTTGCCGGCGTTTTATTGGCAGCGCATTGGTACACATTTTTCTTGTCCATTAAGCTTTCTAATGTGGCGATAGCAACGCTGGGGTTCTCATGTTTTCCTGCGGCTGCAGCTGTTTTTGAGTCATTCTTTTTTAAAGAAAAATTGGGTCGAAAAGAGTGTTTGTTAATTGGCGTGATTAGCTTGGGCTTATTGTTGATTACCCCCAGTTTCTCTTGGGGCAACCAAGCGACATTGGGTTTGTTAATTGGCATTTCGTCGGGCAGTATTTATGGCTTTTTGGCCGTGTATTATCGCTTGATTAAGGTCACTCACTTATCCAGTATGCAAATGTGCTGGTGGCAATATTTAGCCATTTCGGTGCTGATGCTGCCTTTTAGCGCTTTGCCTATTTTAAGTGCAAGTGTGAGCGATTGGTTTTGGATTTCATGTTTGGGCTTTTTCTGTACCTTTTGGGCATACCATCTGTTTTTAAACAGTTTAAAAGTCATTAAAGCACGTGTGGTTGCCATGATTATTGCGCTAGAGCCTGTGTATGCTATTTTGATTGCATGGGCTTTTTTGGGGCAAGAGCCCACATTGAAAATGTTTGTTGGCGGATCTTTGATTATTTGGGCTGTGCTCATGTCCAGCCGCCGTTAATTCAATCTATAACCCTATCATAGGATACAAACGATGATTCGTTTTGAACAAGTCAGTAAAGTTTATCCGGGGAATTTTCGAGCTTTAGATAAGCTCAGTTTCACCATTGAAAAAGGCGAAATGATTTTTTTGGCTGGTCATTCCGGTGCAGGAAAATCAACTGCTTTAAAATTAATCTCAGGCATTATTAAACCCAGCAGTGGCAAAGTCATGCTCAACAATCAAAACTTGGGCGATTTGAATGACAACCAATTGGGCTATTTACGCCAACACATTGGAATCGTTTTTCAAGACCACAAGATTTTGTTTGACCGCAATGTTTTGCAAAACGTCTTGTTGCCATTGAAAATTATTGGCTACGATTTGGCAGTTGCCAAAAAACGCGCTTTGGTTGCTATTGAAAAAGTGGGGCTGAAAGGCAAAGAGCTGGCTGATCCCATTACTTTATCCGGTGGTGAGCAGCAACGCTTGTGCATTGCCCGAGCCGTTGTGCACCAACCCACACTTTTGATTGCAGATGAACCTTCGGCAAACTTAGACAGGGCTTATGCTTTGGATATTATGGAGCTTTTTCGAACATTTCACCAAGCCGGAACGACTGTGTTGATTTCTGCGCACGATGAAAGCTTGATGGCAGACTATGGGCACCGAATTATCCGTTTAAAAGAAGGGCGGTTTTGCTCATGATTCGTTATTTTTCTTTGCACGTTGAAGCCGCCAAAAGTGCTTTAATCCGATTGATTAAGCAGCCATTTGGCAGTTTACTAACATTGTTGATGTTAGCGGTGTCGTTGACGTTGCCTTTGGCACTGTATTTGGCGACACAAAGCTTTCAAGCTGTGGTTGGGCAGTTGTCGGCATCACCACAAATTACCTTGTTTATGGAATTGAATGCCGATGAAGCAGATAACCAAGGCATACAGGCAGCCTTAAAAAAAATAGACGGCATTGCCAAGGTTGAATTTGTGAGTAAAGCCAGTGCTTTAGATGATTTGCAAACCAGCATGGGTGAGCAGGATTTAATCAATGTTTTGGAGGTCAATCCTTTACCTGATGCATTTGTGATTACGCCCAGCTCTTTGATTCCGGATGAAGTGAAGGCGTTGCAAAACACCTTAGCGCAATTGCCGATGGTGGAGCAAGCTTTGGTGGACACTGAATGGCTCAATACTTTGTACCAAATGAATCAATTTGCACATAAAGTGGTTTGGTTTTTGGCGGCAACATTGAGTATGGCGTTTATTTTGGTGGCGCACAATACCATTCGTTTGCAGGTGTTAAGTCAGCGTGATGAGATTGAAATCACCAAACTTTTGGGTGCATCCAGTGCTTTTATTCGTCGTCCATTTTTGTACCAAGCATGGTGGCAAGGTTTGTTGGCGACGCTGATTAGCTTGGTCTTGTGTGCATGGTTGATGACTGAAATCACACCATTACTCAGTGAGATGTTAAAGCCTTATGGTATTGCGCTGAGTCCACGGTATTTTGATGTACAGGAGTTGATTGTCATTTTGGCCATGATGACGTTATTGGCTATTTTAGGTGCTTATTTGGCAACCAAACAATTGATGCACAGTAAGCAAATATAACGATTACTTTTTAATGAGACAGATACATGGAAAATAATACAGAAAAAACCACCTCATCATCGTCCTCATCCTCATCCTCATCTTTGTCGTATCGTGATCGCGTTGCCATTGAAGAGCATGAGCGCTTATCACCTAGACTTGTATATGAAATTATTCGCCGCAACGGGATTGAAGAGTTAAAGCGACCTGCACGCTCTTTGATTTTTTCCGGGATTGCTGCGGGGATTGTGATTTCTTTTTCCTTTTTGTGCAAAGCCATTTTTATGGCGTATGTGCCAGATACCACTTGGGCACCTATGTTTACCAACTTTGGCTATACAGTAGGGTTCTTGTTGGTGATTCTGGGGCACATGCAGTTATTCACTGAAAATACCATTACCACAGTTGTGCCGATGTTTAACCCATTTACGCTGAATAAATTGGGTTCGGTCTGCCGCTTATGGGCGATTGTCTTGTTTTCCAACCTGATAGGAACAACATTGGCAGCGTATTTTTTAAGTCACTCGATTGCCATTAATCCTGATTTTGTATTGGCCATGGACAAGATTGCTCATCATGTTGCCAGTCGCAACATCACTGAAAATTTGGTGCGTGGTATTCCTGCTGGCATTTTAATAGCTTCGATTGTGTGGATGATGCCAACTGCCAAACAAGCTGGATTTTGGGTGATTATGTTTTTTACTTACCTAATCAGCCTAGGCGACTTTACCCATGTGGTGGTGGGCTCTGCTGAGATGGCATATTGGATTTTTGAAGGGCACGCGACTTTTTATGATTACTTGGTGACCTTTTTAATTCCAACTTGTATTGGCAATATTCTTGGTGGTACCGGTGTATTTACCATTTTAGCGTATGGACAAGTGAGTGAAGAAGTTGCTCGATAATGAGCATCTTGTGGTGCGAGATCAAAAGCTGCTCAGTTTGAGCAGCTTTTTTTTACCCAATGACATTAAAAAAAGGATAAAAAATAAGGCAGCCTGAAATCTTCAGGCTGCCTTTTATTGCTATCAATCTTGGATATTAAATGCGATTGGCCAATTCTACTGCTTTACCAATATAGGTTTCAGGACGCAATAGCAATAATTTTGCTTTTT
>JASLBZ010000222.1 GCA_030146285.1 Neisseriaceae bacterium
AACAAGACCCTTTGGCCTTGTCTGATATGCTGCAAACCATGGGCAGGCAATGGCATAAAACCGGTGAGTTGTCTGGCTGGCGCAACGAATTATTCGATGTCAAAAACCACGATGGCAAAGTTTTGTTCCAATTAGAACGTGCCTTATTCCGTCCATTTGGCCTGTTAAGCCAATCGGTGCACATCAATGGCTTGTACTTGGATCCGGACCAAACCCAATTGTGGATTGGCACACGCAGCCCTTTCAAAGCGGTTGACCCCAATAAACTGGATAATTTGGTAGGCGGTGGGATTACCACCCAAGAAACGGTTCATGAAGCAGCCATTCGTGAAGCTGAAGAAGAAGCTGGCATACCAGCTGCCCTATTACAACAGGCAAAACCTGCTTTAACTTGCCTGAGCCAACGCCATGTTAGTCGTGGCTTGCACCGCGAATATCTGCACATCTACCATCTGGATTTGCCTTTGACATTTCAACCACAAAACCAAGATGGTGAAGTGGCTGAGTTTCATTTGTATTGCCCAGAAACAATTGTGACCTTGATGCTAGAAGGCCGATTTATGAATGATGCATTATTAGCAACACTTTTTGCATTGCAAAAACTCGGGCTGATGATGCCAGAACATCCATTAAGTAGACATTTAGATCAATTGCGCATTCAAAATTCCTCAAAAGACCCACACAATCAAAGCAAGTATGACCAGATACATTGCCAAGCGCAGTTAGCCATGTAAAAATATTATTGTTGTGGTAAAGGGAAAGTTGTCTTTACATCTATCATTTTGCATGTTATTTGATACAACACAATAATAAACAATTGATTCATAATCAAAATAGAGTCATTACAATAAACATGCTTTCTAAAGCTAAAGGAAACACCATGACCTCTCGCCGTACTTTTTTATTGAAAGTTATTCCCGCTGTTGGCGCAGTAGCCTTACTGGGTTCAAAAGCAATGGCAGCGCCTTTATTAACCGAAAAAGACCCAATGGCAAAAGCACTTGGTTACACAGCTGATGCAACCAAAGTCAACACAGCAAAATGGAAAAAATACAAAGCTGGCCAAGATTGTGCCACTTGTAACTTATTCCGCAGCACCGGTGCTAATGGCACTTGTACTTTATTTGCTGGTAAAGAAGTTAGCCCTAAAGGCTGGTGTAATTCTTGGGTTAAAAAATAACCATCAACCTACCAACGCGACACAACAAAGACACCACAATGTGGTGTCTTTTTTAATGCTCGCTTATTAACTTATTCAAAATCATGATTATAAATCAAGGATTTCTGTAACTTAATATTTATTAGCAATATTTTCCTTTGCCAAGCGTCTTATTGTTTGCTACATTACAAGCATGGATTTTAATAAATAATGTATTAATAATAAAACTATAAAGAAGAAATAAAATGGAAAACAATGATATGCAATATGGCTCTATCAACATTGCCTTGCTACAAGCTCGTGAATCAATCATGACCTTCTTCAGACCAATTTTCAATCGCTATGACATCACAGAACAACAATGGCGCATCTTCCGTTTGTTAGCAGAAAATGGCACTTTGGACTTTCAAGATTTGGCAGACAAAGCTTGTATCTTACGCCCAAGCTTAACCGGTATCTTATCAAGACTGGAAAAATCAGGTTATGTGGTGAAGCTCAAACCAACCAATGATCAACGCCGCGTCTTCTTAAAGCTCACCTCTTTGGGCGAAAGCTTGCACAACCAATTAAAACCTCTGATTAATGAGCAATATGTCAAAATCGACGAACTGCTGTCTCATGAAAAAACCGTACAATTACAAATGCTGTTAAACGACATCCAACGCATTGCCAAACCAGAAGTGGTTTAAATTACAAACAAAAAAATCGAGGCTTAGCCTCGATTTTTTTGTGTTTGATTGCCTTATTTCCAAATATCACTCTTCACTTTTTCTTGCAGTTTAGGGTAATCAGAAATTTTAAATACGGGTTTTTGATTGGCTTTCAATTGTTTTTGGTAGTCTTTTAACAAAACAAAAGCAATGGGAGACAATAACAAAATAGCAGCCAGATTAATCAACGCCATTAAGCCCATCGATAAGTCTGCCATATCCCATACCAACGGTGCTTCTTGTACAGCACCAAAGTAAACCATGCCCAAAACCAACAAGCGAAACACCACAATCACAGCAGGATTGTTCTTGATAAACTGCACATTGCTCTCAGCATAGGCATAATTACCAATAATCGATGAAAATGCGAATAAGAACAAAATAATGGCTAAGAAATCTGCACCCCAACCACCCACTTGGCTTTCAATCGCAGCCTGAGTCAATGCAACACCGCTTAAGCCACTACTGTCTGACACGCCAGATAACAAAATGATGGCAGCAGTACAACTACATACCACCATGGTGTCTACAAACACACCCAACATTTGAATCATGCCTTGGCTAACAGGATGCTTTACTTCTGCGGCAGCTGCTGCGTTTGGCGCAGAACCCATACCAGCTTCATTGGAAAACAGACCCCGTTTGATACCCAAAATCATGGCTTGTGAGAACATCGCACCGAAAATACCGCCAGCCATGGATTGGAAGTTAAATGCTTCACGAATGATGCTGGCAAAAACTTCAGGCAACAAACCCACATTAATCACAATGATGTAAAGCGCAACCAACAAGTATAGCAATGCCATAACCGGCACCAACAACTCAGCAATTTGGGCAACACGTTTGATGCCGCCAAAAATAATCGGTGCGGTAATCAACACCAAGAAAACGCCCAAATAACGACTGTCCCAACCCCAAGCTTGTTTAGAAGCTTCAATGATCGAGTTCGCTTGTACTGAGTTAAAAACAAAACCAAAAGCCAAAATCAAAGCCAACGCAAACAAAATACCCAACCATCTTTGTTTTAAACCTTGGGTAATGTAATAAGCTGGCCCACCACGAAATTTACCGGTATCACCATCTCTGACTTTGAATAACTGTGCCAATGATGACTCCACAAAAGCAGAACTCATGCCCAGCAAAGCAGTAACCCACATCCAAAACACAGCACCCGGGCCACCTAGCGCAATCGCAATCGCAACGCCGGCAATATTGCCCACACCCACACGACTTGCCAAGCCTGTTACAAAAGCTTGGAATGGTGTAATGGCATTGCTGGTATCATTTTTATCACGACCACCCAACATTTCACGCACACTTTGTGGCAACAAACGCAGCTGTACCATGCATGTCATCACGGTAAAGAAAATACCCACAAGCAACAATAGAACCACCAATAAATCCCATAAGGGGCCATTGATGGCGTTTACCCATTCATGTAATACTTCAGTCATTGACTTCTCTTCCTCTACGACAATACGGTCAATTAAAGCCCATATTCTCGTTATTATTTATAATAAACTGCAGAATAATATCATTTATTGCGATTAAAAATTAACCATTCATAACGTAAATAAATGAATAAATTTCAATGAAGACTCTCAAGACGGCCATTTAAAATAACGCCATGGAATACAAAAAAAACTAACAATTTCATTTTAATACAAAAAAACACCTTACCTATGTTTAGAGATATTCAAATAACGTAAATGTACTAAATTGCTCAACCACACTTCTTAACACTCAAAAATAAAAAAGGGCCGAAGCCCTTTTTTCAGTCTGCCAAATGTTGTTGGCAAATGGCCAAGACAGGTTCACCATAAATTCCTGCCTTTCGCTCACCAAATCCAAAGACATTTTTCAATTGCGGTAAGTCTTGGGGGTGGCGCGCCACAATCTCGGCCAATGTTTTGTCTGGAAAGATAACGTAAGCAGGAACATTGTCTGCTTTGGCTCGCTCTTTGCGCCAAGATCGCAGTGCCTGCCACAAGCGCTCTTCTCTTTCTGTGCGCAAAGCAAATTGGGTATTGGTGCTTGCCAAGGTTTTCTTGTCTCTTTTCAAAGGGCGCAGCCAAATGGGGTCAGTGCCTTTTAAAAATACCCGAGCATCCTCAGTCAAAATTAAGGCTTGGTTGTGTTGTAAATTAATCCCCAACAAATTCAAACTCACACATTGGCGCACCACCGAGCGCCATTCTTTGTCACTTAGGGTTTGACCAATGCCAAATGTACTGAGCTTATCGTGGTTAAATCGCATCACCCATTCACTGGCTTTGCCTCGCAAAACATCAATCACATGGGCTGTTGAAAAAGTCTGGCCAACTCGGTACACACAAGACAATAGCTTTTGAACCAATACCGTGGCATCAAATCGCTCAGGTGGCTGCTGACAATTGTCACAATGGCCACAAGCTTCACTGTCCTCATCAAATTGCTTCAAAAGCAAAACACGACGACAAGTAGCCGTTTCACAAAACGACAACATGGCATCCAGTTTTTGCAATTCAATTTGTGTATTCATTTCATCCATTTGGCTGTCTGAAATGCGCTGACGCAGCAACACCCAATCATTTAAGCCGTAACACAACCAACTAATGGCAGGCAAACCATCTCGGCCTGCTCGACCTGACTCTTGGTAAAAATGCTCCACACTTTTGGGCATGTCCAAATGCGCCACAAAACGCACATCTGGCTTATCAATGCCCATGCCAAATGCCACGGTCGCCACCATGATCACTGCATCGTCTTGGGTAAAGCGACGTTGGTTGTTTTCACGAATCTGAATGTCTAGGCCGGCATGGTATGGCAAAGCATCAAAACCATTTTCACACAAGAAAGCGGCCACATCTTCGACTCGTTTGCGAGACAAACAATACACAATGCCACATTGCCCTTGGGCTTGTTTTTTCAAAAATGTTAACAGCTGGCGCTTACCATTATTTTTTTCAATCACTTCGTAAAAAATATTGGGGCGATTAAAGCTGGTGAGAAAAGTAGGTGCTTGCTCTAGCTTCAGGTAATGGCGAATATCTGCACGGGTTGCTTCATCGGCGGTGGCAGTTAATGCAATGCGTGGCACATCAGGAAAAGCATCTTTCAAAAACCCCAAGCGTTGGTATTCTGGTCTGAAATTGTGACCCCACTGGCTCACGCAATGGGCTTCATCTATGGCAAACAAGCTGATGTGAATGTTGTTTAAAAAGCGATTAAAAGAATCACTCACCAAGCGTTCAGGTGCCACATACAATAACTTCAGGCTGCCAGAAGCGATGTCTGCACCAATTTGTTCCATTTGCTCAAAGCTTGTGCCACTGTGTACACAAGCTGCGCCCACGCCATTGCCTTGCAAACTGGCCACTTGGTCAGCCATCAAAGCAATCAATGGTGAAATAACAATGGCAACGCCTTCTCGCATTAGGGCGGGAATCTGGTAGCACAAAGACTTTCCTGCCCCGGTTGGCATCAACACCAAAGCATCTTGTCCCTTTGCCAGATTGTTAACAATAAGCTCTTGTTCTCCACGAAATGCTGGGTAACCAAAAACAGTTTGTAATAAATCTTGAGCCAACTTTGTTTGTGACATACATTCTCTTTAATCGAACAGGCTTTGCAAAATTTCACTTTAAACACATAACATATTCACCCAAATACAAACACTTTTTGGTAAACTCTTGTCGATTGCATTTATAAAGGCGAACGCAACAATGCGTATATTTTACAAAGCAACATTCATTTTGCTAGGACTGAGTATTCTATCAGCTTGTACCACAACAAGCTCTATTGGTGGTGCTGGTAAATGGGAAAAAATGGGTATTTCAACAGATGGCAATGTGACCCATGAAATGAATGTAAGCAGCATCAACAAAGTGGGTGATTTGGTGACTTTTCAAGATCGAAAAACCTTAAAAGACGTGAACAAGCACGGTTCAGGCTTGCCTGAACACAAGGTTTCTATCAATACTTGGGAAGTGAATTGCAGCAAAAAGAACTACCGCTTAACCAATACCGATTTGTATGACAGCACAGGCCGCCTGATTTTTTCAGACAGTTTTAATAGCCAAACAGTGCGTCCGATTAGTGTCAATAAAGGCTCTGCGATTGCCAAACAAATTGAGTCAGCTTGCCGCTAATACCGAATAAAAAAATGAGGGAAATCATGTTAAAGAAAAACGCTTACTTACTTTTGCTGATGGCTGCATTTTCCAGCAATGCTTTCGCACAAACAGCCGCAGCAGTGGACAATAGTCCGCTAATGAGTGCTCAATTGGCATATCAGCAAGCCTTGAAAGAACAAGGAAAATCCTCAGGAAAAATTGAAGACTTGGCTGGTAAATTAGAACAAGCTCGAGCTCGATTGGCAGGTGCACAAGCCGATGTCGACAAGTACACCATACAATTGAATGAAGCCACAACAGCTCAGAACAATGCCAGCCAAGCACTGCAGGCTGCATCAAAACAGCTGGATGCCGCTTGGGCTGCCTCTAGAAGCCAATAATCAAATTTTGCATGCTGTTGTGATTTTACTCACAGCAGCATCCAATTTCTGACCATCGACCAAACCATAAATGGGCACTGTTGTGGCGCAACCTTTCGCCTGAACAACGGTATATGGCACGCCACCAATTTTATTGCCAATGCTCTTCATCCAAGCGGTACTGTCGCCTTCAAAGCGCCATAATGGATAGCTCACCTTGGTGGTTTTTAAGAATTTTTGAATGTTGTCTTGCTTGTCCAATGCCACACCAACCATCTTGATATCAGGGCGCTTTTTTGTCTGTGCTTGGTACCAAGAAGACAAGGCTGGCATTTCAGTGCGACACGGAACACACCAGGTTGCCCAGACGTTAATCACCGTAATTTTGGCATTGGCGATGGGAAATTGGCTTTTTTGATTGTTCTTAACATTATAAAATTGATTGGCATGGGCCATTGTCAAAGTACCCAACAAACTGACTGCCAAAATACATGACTGTAAAACATTACTCATTGATTGTGGTTTCATATTGTTCATTTTGGCAGACTGCCATTTCGTTTAAAATTGAAGATAACATGCTAAGCACACCATACAAGCTTATGCATTTTTACTATAAAGGATTCTGATGTTAGTGACAATTTATCACAATCAGCGATGCTCAAAATCACGAGCAGCTTTGGAAATTTTAAATCAAAACCCCGAAGCCAAAATTACCATTGTTGATTATTTGCAAAATCCACCCAGCGTAGCAACCTTGCAAACATTGGCGAAGCTGATGAACATCGGCGCTCAAGAAATGATGCGCCACAAAGAGCAAGTTTACCAAGCGCTAAACTTATCATCTGGTGCGCATTCTGAAGCAGCTTTGTTTCAAATCATGCATGAAAATCCTCAGCTGATTGAACGCCCAATTGTGGTTATTAACAATCAAAAAGCTGTGATTGCACGCCCACCAGAATTGGTTTTAAGCGTATTATAATGTATCAACTAAGCCCCCATGAGTACACCATCGCCAATCATGCCAAAAACTCAAAATACCCATAAACATGCCTCGATTTGGTTGCATTTGCGCCAAGGCTTTTATTTAAGCATCATGGTATTAATCATGATTGCCACGTATTTTATTGGCATGGTTTTTTACCATGCCCAGCACAGGCCTGTTCACAAAGCGGATGCTGCCATTGTACTGGGGGCGGCTGCATGGGGAAACAAGCCCTCTCCCGTATTCAAAGAACGCATTAACCACGCTATTCGCCTGTACCAAGAGCAATGGGTTAAAAAACTCATTTTCACAGGTGGCACACCCAAAGAAGGTTACCCAACAGAGGCAGCCGTGGGTGAGCGTTATGCAATTAAAAATGGCATTCCGCAAGCCAATATTCTGACTGAAGACACTTCGCGAGATACCTACAAGAATTTGGTGAATGCTAAAAAAGTAGCCACCTCAAATGACTTACACAGTTTTATCTTGGTCAGCGACCCATTTCATATGGCTCGAGCCATGGCAATGGCAAAAGATCTGGACATGAAGGTACAAGCGTCACCAACTCCAACCTCACGCTTCAGCGAACCTTCAACCCAACTTAAGTTTATTTTACAAGAAAGCTATTTGCTGTTTATGTACCAATCTGGAAAATGGTTTGCTTA
>JASLBZ010000176.1 GCA_030146285.1 Neisseriaceae bacterium
ACCAAAAGTGGTGCATAGGCGTCAGCAACAGCGTAATGAATTTGTTGTTCCGTCAGTGTTTTTCGTGACCAATTTGAAGTGCTAATGCGTTTACTTTTGATCAAATTAATTTTAAATAACAAAGCCATGGCATTCTTAAGACCCATTTGGCTTTTGATACCAAATGAAGAAAATGATTTGGACAGTTCGATAATGCTGTTTAGTTCAATGCCTTTTTTCTTAAAAACAATTTTATCATTGCTTAAGCCAAAGCCGATTTTGAATTGGTTTGGGTTGGCAAAAATGGGTTTTAAAAATGCCAGCGTTTCAGCATTGACTTGGAACAAATAAGCTTTTTCAAATGTCGCCAGTTGAATCAAGTGTGGGCCTGTGGATACTTCGCCTTTTTGAAAGGTGGGTTTGGATTCAGAATCAAAACCCAATAAGGCAGCCGTTGACAGTTCTTTTTCAATTTGTAAGCACTGTTCTTGGGTGTTGATGACAACAATTTTTTCAGCGGACAAATTTTGAAAGCGTGGAAAATCTTGAATTTGCTCTTTGCTTGGCAACAATGGTGTTGTTGGATTTTCCATAGAAGTCTCAATCAAAATAGTAGATTAACAAAATACAAGCCAAATTGAATTGCCTTTGGCATAAAAAAAGCTTATATAATGAATAAGCTGTGATTATAAGTGAGTTTTTCTGAATAGGCGAATGGCAGAGTGCTGCCAAGGCGTATTATTCAAAACAACTCAGGTGATGTAAAATCCATTTTGACTCAATGGACTCTTAGGCAATCATGATAAAGATGAAATGTGACACCCCATAAGGAAAGTGAAGCCATGAATCAAAAAAAGATGGCTATTGTGCCAATTTTAGCATTACTAAGTGCTTGTGGTGTGACCAAACCTGCTTTGTTTATTGAGCCAAAAGATACACCAGCCAATGAGTATGTCACGATAGTCGGTCAGCTCAATAACAGAACCAACCATTCCGTTAGTACAACGCCAAGCTTACAAAATCAACCCAATCAAGTTTTGGGAAAAGCATCTATCGCAGTGTATCCGCCACCGACTCGTATTTATGTGTATTGTTCAAGTTATACCATTGAATATCCATTGTCTCGTCCTGAGCGGATTGAACACAGGCAAACCTATCCAATCGATTATGATTTTAAAGCAGGGCATTACTACCAAGCAAAATGTGAATTGATTAACCCCAAAGCAGCTAAACCTTGGTGGTTATACAAAGTTAGCATAACGGAATCTGAGACACCGATTCAATTGCAAGTGATTTGGTAGCACGTTTTGCCGCTTGCTACTGCCAACGGCAAAACGCGCTAATGCATTAACACTGATTGTTGATGCGATAAGCCACCAATTCATCAATGCTCAAGACTGGTAACTGATGTTTGCTGGCAAAGTCCATGACTTCTTGTCCACGACTCATGCTGCCATCGGGGTTGGTTAATTCACACAAAACACCAAAAGGTGACAAACCTGCTAAGCGGGCCAAGTCAACCGAGCCTTCGGTGTGACCTCGGCGAGTTAGCACACCATTGTCCGCTGCGATTAATGGAAAAACATGTCCAGGACTGATGATGTTAGCCGCACTGGCATGGCGCTCTGTCGCCGCTTGAATGGTGGTTAAACGATCTTGCGCAGAAACACCGGTGCTCACGCCTGTTCGTGCTTCAATACTGACTGTGAAAGCCGTACCATAAGGACTTTGGTTGTCTTTTACCATAGGCGTTAAGCCCAGCTTTTGGCCGTGCTCTTTGGGCAAGCAAAGGCATACAATACCGCTGCATTCACGAATAAACAGTGCCATGGTTTGTACCGTCATCGTATCAGCGGCAATAATTAAATCGGCTTCATTTTCACGGTCATAATCATCCATTAAAACAATGGGAATGCCCGCTTTAATCGCTATTAAAGCGGCTTTGACTTTGGCATTTAAACAATCCGTACTGATGGCATGGTGGGTAGAGCTTGTAGGGGTTGATACTTGTTGATTTAGCATAATAAAACGCTCCTCGATAATAGTAACGAAAAACGTTTCAGGGCAAACTGAATATAACAATAGACAGGCAAAGCCTAGGCATGGTTTGCCTATGGCTTTGTTTCATCTTCTTTTATCCGGACTATACCGTCGGCTTTGGAATCACACCAAATCTGCTGACCTTGCAAAGCAAGCGCTCGCGGGCTGTTCTTATGATAAGAATTACCGCCGGTGGGGAGTTGCACCCCGCCCTGAAGACGTAGCGCTACCTTAAACCTTCGTTAGGATCTTTGTCAAATGAGAATGGTTTTGATGTGTCTGTTGCATGGCAATCGATTGAAACTTAAGCACAGCAAACAATTTTGTTCTCGTGCAGCATCTGGGGGTTGGTTAATGGGTGGTATCTGTACAGAATGCTTGTGAGATGGTGACCGGTGGTGTTTTAATGGATTATTGTTAATGACGTGAATCTGAATTAAGGTAAATCATGGGATCATTGGGTATTTTTGAGTGGTTGTCTTGTATATTGGCCGTGGGTTTGACCTGTACTACGCCTGATTCAACGCCAGCAGTGCCAGCAGTGCCAGCATTTTCACCCAGCAGTGCCTTGTACCAAAGCATGCAAAGCCAAGCCTTGAATCCAGAAGATGCACAAGAATGCTTAAAGCAAGATGCTGCTTTTGCATATTGTTTTGTTTTGACCGAAAAAGGCTGGAAAGTCTGGAACAGCCAGATGCAAGAGCCATATCAGGTTTACATGTTTGACAATGGACCTGATGGTGACCAAGAAGGTTATTTTCGCGTGCGAGCGAAAGGCAAGATTGGCTATGCATCAGCACGAACCGGTTTGCTGACAATACCTGCCAAGTACGATGGTGCTTTTCCTTTTCAAAATGGCATCGCTGATGTGTGTGTAGGTTGCCAAGAAGAGCGTGATGTTGACGGTCATGGTCACTGGGTTGGTGGTGCATGGCACAAGATTAATCGCCAAGGCAATACGATAGATGACGCGTCATAAATAGCCAATATTCAAGCAGCCTAAAAGCAATTTGCTCGCTAAGGGCATGGATGCTGCTGAGAATGCCGATATTTTCTGGCAAAGCTGTCACTTTTGTTACAACATCGGGTAAAATAAACCCATCAATATTAAACCCCCAAACAACGGTACAACCTTGACGTTGTGTCCAGTTGTTTATTGAATTGTAAAGATAAAAACTACCATGAAAACAGCTGAAATTCGCCAGAAGTTTTTAAAATTCTTCGAAAGCAAGCAGCATCAAATCGTGGCTTCTAGCTCATTGGTGCCGCACAACGACCCGACATTGTTATTTACCAATGCCGGTATGAACCAATTTAAAGATGTATTCTTGGGTTTTGATAAACGCCCATATGCCCGCGCAACCTCAAGCCAAAAATGTGTTCGCGCAGGTGGTAAACACAATGACTTAGAAAATGTCGGCTACACGGCACGTCACCA
>JASLBZ010000225.1 GCA_030146285.1 Neisseriaceae bacterium
CGGCACCTGCCAAAGAATTTCAGATTATTTATGAAGATGACGTATTGCTTGTCATTAATAAACCATCAGGCGTCGCCGTTCATGGTGGCAGCGGCGTGAGTTTTGGTGTGATTGAACAATTGCGAAAAGCCAGACCCGATGCTCGCTACTTAGAGCTGGTTCATCGTCTGGACAAAGACACCTCTGGCTTATTAATGATTGCTAAAAAACGCTCTGCCTTGGTCAAATTGCATGAACTCATTCGCCAAAATGTACCACAAAAACAATATATCGCTTTGGGTTTAGGGAAATGGCCGCAGAACAGCAGCAACGTGAAGCTCTCTTTGCTAAAATACCAAGGTCAACAAGGCGAGAAGATGGTACGTGTCAGCGAAGAAGGCCAATACGCCCACACCCACTTCACCGTCTTAGAACGTTTCCAATTTGCACCCACTAGCAAATTAGCAGACTTTCAGGATGCCTCTTTGCTCAGAGCCAGTTTGCAAACAGGCCGTACCCACCAGATTCGCGTGCACATGCAATCCCAAGATTGCCCAATTGCAGCCGATGAGCGCTATGGCGATTACGCCAAAAACAAACGCTTGAACAAACATGGTTTAAAACGCATGTTCTTGCATGCTCATCGTTTGGTCTTACCACACCCGACTTCAGGCGAACCACTGGAACTCATTGCACCGTTGCCAGATGAACTGAATAAATTTGTAGAAAGTTTACGCCATGAAAGCCTATAAGGTCTTGATTTTTGACTGGGACGGGACTTTAGCTGATTCTACAGCCCAAATCACCCAGTCGGTTCAACGCTCTTTTGCAGACTTAAACCTCCCGATCCCCAGTGACGAAAACGCCAGCCACATTATTGGCTTAGCACTTGATAAAGCCATGAAGCATTTGCTACCAGATGCGGATGATGACACTTTGCGACTGCTAGAGGCGCAATACAAAAAACGGTTTTTAGGTGACAACCAAACCACCAAATTGTTTCATGATGTTGAGCAATTGCTGCCTTACTTAAAAAACGACTTCTGGCTGACCGTTGCAACAGGCAAAAGCCGTGTTGGCTTAAATCGAGTACTCAAAGAAACACAAATCGATGAGTTAATGCTTGCCACCCGCACCGTAGACGAGTGCCCATCTAAGCCCCACCCCGGCATGATTTTAAGCATTTGCGACGAGCTTGGCGTTTACCCTGAAGATGTATTAATGATTGGTGACACCACCCACGACTTATTGATGGCAAAGAACGCAGGCGCTGATGCCGTTGCCCTGACCACTGGCGCTCATCCAGAAGCGCTCTTACGTGAAGCACCCTTTGTAACGCTTGAGCCTAATTTTGCTCATTTTGTTGACTGGCTATACGCCCAATAATCTTTTAAGAAAGTGTATATGAAAATTTTGCGCAGCAATGGTGAGAAGGTTTCTGTCGGCGAAAACAGCCAAACCCAAAACGAAGATTGGGAACGCCGCACCATGGAAAAGCTGCTCTTACAAGTTTACAAAGAGCAGCGATATAATAAAATTTGGCGCTGGGTTAAAGGCATTATCTGGATTGTTGCCATCGTCTTGATCGTGACCAGCTTTACCAGAAACAAAGACTTTGCTGCAAGCACTGGCCAACACACGGCTGTGATTGAGCTCTCGGGTGTGATTGACAATTACAATGACAATGCAGACAAACTGATCAAAGGTTTAAGCCGTGCCTATGAAAATCCAAACGTCAAAGGCATCATCATCAAAGCCAATAGCCCTGGCGGATCTCCTGTGATTTCAAGCGTGGCATTCGATGAAATTCGTCGCCTCAAAGCACAACACAAAGACATTCCATTGTATGTTGTTGCTGAAGATGTTTGTGCTTCAGGTTGCTATTACATTGCCAGTGCAGCAGACAAAATTTATGCCAACCCAGCCAGCATGGTGGGCAGCATCGGTGTCATTTCTGGTGGTTTTGGCTTCACAGGCTTAATGGAAAAAGCAGGCGTTGAGCGTCGTTTGCGCACAGCTGGTGGCAACAAAGGCATGGGCGATCCATTCTCTCCTGAAAATCCAGAACAAGAAAAAATCTGGCAAACCATGTTAGATGATATTCATGGTCAATTCATTAGCGCAGTACAAGAAGGTCGTGGCAAACGCATCGATGTTAAGAAAACCCCTGACATCTTCAGTGGTCGCGTTTACACCGGCAATGAAGCCAAACAAGTGGGCTTGATTGATGACTATGGCAGCATTTACAGCGTCTCTCGTGACGTCTTTAAAGCGCCACAATTGGTTGATTACAGCGAAAAAGATGATTTCTCAAAAACGCTAGGTCGAAAATTTGGTGCACAAGTCAAACAAGGTGTACAAAGCTTCGACGAATTTAGCTGGTAAATCAACAGGCTGCCCAACATAGGCAGCCTGTAAAACATTAACAATACAAACACACAGAACACGACACCATGATTTATTCATTATTACAAAAAATACTGTTCAGCATGGATGCTGAAAAAGCCCACCACCTTTCTTTAGAAGGCATGGACAAGGTACACAAACTTGGCTTGAGCTCGTTATTGGCAAAATCAGCACCCACCGTGCCCGTCGAATTAATGGGCATGCAATTACCCAATCCAGTAGGTTTGGCTGCTGGATTGGATAAAAATGGTGCTTACATTAATGCCCTAGCCGCATTGGGTTTTGGTTTTATTGAAATTGGCACCATCACCCCAAAACCACAAGATGGCAACCCCAAACCACGCCTATTTCGCCTGCCAAAAGAACAAGCCATTATCAATCGCATGGGCTTTAACAATGCCGGCATTGACGCCATGATCCGCAATATTGAAAACAGCCGCTTCAAAGGTATTTTGGGGGTGAATATTGGCAAAAACGCAGCCACACCGATTGAAAATGCTGCAAATGATTACTTGATTTGCCTAGAAAAAGCCTATACTCACGCCAGCTACATCACGATTAATATTTCATCACCTAACACCAAAAACTTACGTGCCCTTCAAGGTGAAGATGAGTTATTTAAGCTGTTAAACACGTTGAAAAACAAGCAATCACAATTGGCTAGTCAACATGGATGCTACGTTCCATTGGCAGTCAAAATTGCACCCGACTTAGACGAAGATGGCATTCATGCCGTGGCCCAAGTCACTTTGCAAACTGAAATTGATGGCATCATTGCCACCAATACCACCATTGACAAGTCCAGCCTTGGCAATCACCCATTAGCACAAGAAGCTGGTGGTTTATCTGGCCTACCCGATCGAGAACCAAGTAACAAGGTTTTGAAGCAACTGGTACAAGCATTGGACAATAAAATCCCAGTGGTGGGTGTCGGTGGCATCGTTACGGGCGAAGATGCTGCGCACAAAATACAATTGGGCGCCAAAGCGGTACAAATTTACAGCGGCATGGTTTACCAAGGCCCACAATTAATTACCGACAGCATTTTGGCTTGTCAAAAAGTCATGAAATAAACCACACAAAAACAAAGGCAGCCTGAAAGCTTCAGGCTGCCTTTATTTTGGATAACAACTTAAATTATTAAGCTGTTTCGCTGTCTTTCGTTACAATTTCACCACGCAATGAGAAAGTTGTTGCACTCACAATTTCCAAATCAATCATTTGATTCATTAATCGTGTATTGCCTTCAAAATTCACCACGCGATTGTTCGCTGCACGTGCTTGCATTTGGCTTGGGTCTTTCTTAGAAACCCCTTCAACCAAACAACGTTGCACCGTACCCACCATGGTTTGGTTAATGCGCGCAGCTTCGGCTTCAATCACCACATTCAACGCTTCTAAACGACGCACTTTTTCTTCTTGTGGTGTTTCATCAGCAAGATTCGACGCAGGCGTACCTGGGCGTGGGCTATAAATAAATACGAAGCTTAAATCAAATGCCAGTTCTTTTACCAATTTCAATGTTTGCTCAAATTCAGCCTCTGTCTCACCCGGAAAACCCACGATAAAATCAGAACTTAAACACAAATCAGGACGGTATTTTCTTAATTTGCGAATAATTGATTTGTATTCCAATGCCGTGTAACCACGCTTCATCGCAGACAATACTCGGTCTGAACCCGATTGGATTGGCAAGTGCAAGTGTGATGGCAATTTATGCAAATCACGGAAGCAATCAATAATGCGCTCATTGAATTCACGAGGATGGCTCGTGGTAAAGCGAATACGCTCTAACTCAGGAATCTCATGAATGATACGTAAAAGCGATGCAAAATCACAGATTTCACCATCTTCCATTTCACCACGATATGCATTCACGTTTTGACCCAATAGGTTAATTTCTTTAACCCCTTGCTGAATCAAAGTCATGATTTCTGTTAACACATCAGATAAAGGACGAGAAAACTCTTCGCCACGTGTATAAGGCACCACACAGAAGCTGCAATATTTTGAGCAACCTTCCATGATCGATACAAATGCCGCTCCACCATCCACACGAGCCGGTGGCAAATGGTCAAACTTTTCGATTTCAGGGAAAGAGATATCAACTTGTGATTTACCTGTCTCTTGCTTCTCTTCAATCAATTTTGGTAAACGGTGCAATGTTTGTGGCCCAAAAACCACATCTACATAAGGCGCACGCTTAATAATGGTTTCGCCTTCTTGAGAGGCAACACAACCACCCACACCAATAATCAGGTTTGGATTGTTTTTCTTTAAATCTTTCACTCGACCTAAGTCAGAGAAAACTTTTTCTTGTGCTTTTTCACGCACACTGCAAGTATTAAATAAGATAATATCTGCATCTTCAGGTTGAGTGGTTTGTTCTAAATCATCACCTTCAGCCAGAACTGATAGCATTTTATCAGAATCATACTCATTCATTTGACAGCCAAAAGTGCGGATATAAACTTTCTTCATTCTTACTTGTCTTTCGATTCTTTTGCTTTTGCTTTGGCCAATGCTTTCATTTGCTCACGTTCAGAATCAGTCAAAATCCAAATCATATTGATTTGGTCATTATTACCATACTGAACGGCAATAGCTTTGTCCTTATGTTGTGGCAAACGTCCCCACACAATAAAGCGGTTATTCTCATCTAAAATACGAACTGCTGTCGATAGCTGATATGTCTTGTGTTTGTATTTTGTCCCAAAGCTCAAGATTCTCTTAGTCCGAGGCATTTTAACATCGGGCACGAGCTCAATCTCAGGATACTGTCCTGCAAAATAGATACCGTACTCAACATTACTCGGAATCGCACGAGAATCTGCTTGTGACAAAGTGAAACTTAAGCCCAAAATTACTAAAAGAATTGCTTTTTTCAACATATCTTAGTCCTTTATTTGAAGTAACACATTACACTTACAATAAACAAAAGAAAAGCCAACCCCTAGGCTGGCTTTCCCTTCAACAACAGCACAAGGCTATTATTCAGCTGCTGCAACTTCAGGAGCACGATCTACTAACTCAACCAAAGCCATAGGGGCATTGTCGCCTTTACGGAAGCCGCATTTTAAAATACGAACATAACCGCCATTGCGAGTAGCAAAACGAGGGCCTAATTCATCAAACAATTTAACCACAACATCGCGATCGCGAGTACGGTCAAATGCTAAACGACGATTAGCAACTGAAGGTTTTTTACCTAAAGTAATCAATGGCTCTGCCACTTTACGAAGTTCTTTCGCTTTAGGCAAAGT
>JASLBZ010000192.1 GCA_030146285.1 Neisseriaceae bacterium
TATTTTGTACCATGCTGATGGCTCGGTAAAAGGCATTGTGACCGGAGACATGGGCATTGGTAAAGAAGGTGAAATCACCGATAACTTTCAACCAGGTATGGAATTGCTTGCACAACAAACCATTTTCTCAGAAGGTTGTCGTGGTTCATTAAGCAAAATACTGTTGAAAAAGTTTGATTTGACTGCGAATTCACAAGCACAAACCTACGGTATTGGTATTAAAGAAATTTGGGAAATCGACCCAAGCAAATCCGAGCCAGGAAAAGTGACGCACAGCATTGGTTGGCCATTGACAAGCGACACGTATGGCGGCTCATTCTTATACCATTTGGATAACAATCAAGTTGCCGTGGGTTTTGTTATTGGTTTGGACTATAGCAATCCTTACTTATCACCTTTTGAAGAATTCCAACGCTTTAAAACCCATCCAAATGTGCGCACCATTTTTGAAAATGGCCGCCGCATTGCTTATGGTGCACGCGCTTTGAGTGAAGGTGGTTTGCAGTCACTTCCTAAGTTGACCTTCCCAGGTGGCGTGCTGGTGGGAGATGCCGCAGGCTTTTTAAATGTGCCTCGCATTAAGGGCAACCACACTGCAATGAAGTCTGGCATGTTAGCCGCTGAAGCCGTTTATGCTGTATTGGTCGAATCACAAGAGTCGTATGAAACGGCAGTAGAGGCGACAAGTTACCAAAGTCGATTTGAAAACAGTTGGCTTTTTGCAGAATTGAATCAGGTTCGAAATGTTCGTCCAGCATTCAAGTGGGGTTTGTTTCCTGCTATGGCTTATTCTGCATTGGAAGAATATGTTTTCAAAGGAAAGATGCCTTGGACTTTGAAGCACCACGGTACGGATTATGGTGCACTGAAAAAAGCCAAAGATTGTCAGCCGATTGAATATCCAAAACCAGATGGTGTTTTGACGTTTGATAAATTAAGCAGTGTCTTTTTGTCAGGTACAAACCACGAAGAAAATCAACCAGTGCATTTGAAGTTGTTAGATCCTCAGCAAGCCATTGTTGTGAATTATGATGAATATGCCTCGCCTGAGACAAGATACTGTCCTGCTGGTGTATATGAAATTGTGCAAGAGTCTGGACAACCGCGTTTGCAAATCAATGCCCAAAACTGCGTGCATTGCAAAACATGTGATATTAAAGATCCAACGCAAAACATTAATTGGACATGCCCAGAAGGCAGTGGGGGCCCCAATTATTCAGCCATGTAAGATTTTGCATGCGTTAAAACTGCCGTTAGGCAGTTTTTTTATACCAAAATTTGCTAAAAATAAGGTGGTTTTGTTTAAAACTCACACTTTTACCATGAAAACCAAGCAATAGTGTAAAAAAACTTGTGATCATTTTTTAAAATGATATATTCATAAATAATATGTTATCTGGATTGCACATTGCAATAAAGATTACATTGTACTTTTTCTTAAGCCCGACTTCTTAGTGGCTGCGACTGGAGACTTTGCAAAAACATTGGTTTTTATGATTTCGTTGTTGACAAAGTAAAATTTCAATCTAAAATGTTATAAAAATAACAACAAACAGGAGCGTGCAGATGGCAAGCAATCCCATAGTAGAAAAAATTGAGCATGAATACTCAAGCATGACGCCAACGTTTAAAAAAATAGCAACCTATCTTTTGGCCAATATTGATTATCTGCCATACGAAACAGCAGAAACCATTAGTCAAAAAGTAGCGGTCAGTGGTGTCACTGTTGGGCGGTTTTTTCGAGGCTTGGGTTTTAAAAACATTGAAGAAATCAAGTCGGTTTTGCGTGACAGCGAAGTCAAACCTTGGCTGGTGACTGACCGTTTTGAAGCACATCGTTCACAACAAAATAAAAGCATGGAAAGCAAACTGCAGATGGAGATTGAAGCCATTCAGTATGCGCATGCTTTAAGTGATACTTTGTCATTTAAGCACATGGTCAAAAAATTGGCCCATGCTGATGCTGTTTTCATTGTTGGCTTGCAATCGACGCGCGGTTTGATGAATCATTTTGCATCATTGCTAGAATACATGCGCCCTTGTGTTTATTTTGTTGATGGTGCATCAGGTGCTTATTTGGAAACATTCAATGGTGATTATGAAAGCCCTTATTTGTTATTGGGCGACATGCGTGCTTATGCCAAAAACACACAAAAATTGTGTCAGGCTGCCTTAAATCGCAAAGTGAAATTTGGTTTGATTACAGATGTGTATTGCTCATGGTCACGTGATTTACAAGGCGATGTCTTGATGTTAAAAACCGAAACAGGGCAGTTTTGGGATTCCACCACGCCAATGGTGTCTTTGATGAATTTGTTGCTGACCACCGTGGCATTGGAATTGGGGGATGGCATGAAAGAGCGTTTGGATGCCAACCGCAAATTGCAAGCGTATTTTGGTCAGTTTGACATTTAAAGTTGGTATTAAAGCAAGTGAAAAAATGGCAGTCGGCATTGATTTATTGGCAGTTGAATAATATGGTTTTGCAGTTAAAACAAAAATAAATGAAGTACAAGAGTTGAGAATATGAAACAACACACACACATCCCTTCTTTTGGTGAGCCCAATTGGCAAGCCATTTTGGCCACGGCTATTGAGCCGGTTGATACTGAAATTATCAAAGTGATGCAAAATGAACGTTTGCGTGTTCGTTCTGCTTATTTTGATGCACAAATTTCAGGCTCTTTACCGGATGTTTGGTTGCGTTCTGTGCTGGTGGATCGTTTGCAAATTGCATTGAGTCTATTGCCAGAACACCTTGGTTTATTGGTATTGGATGGCTGGAGACCTTTTGAAGTGCAAACAGCACTGCGTGAGTCTATTGGCCAAGCAATGCGAGAGGACAATCCGACATTATCAGCAGCAGAGCATGAACGTCTTTTAAATCAATTTGTGGCTCAACCACGCACTCAACTAGACTCACCCAGCCCCCACTTAACAGGCGGATCTGTCGATTTGACCTTGTTTGATGTGAGAACAGGGGAGGTATTGGACATGGGAACGGCTTTTGACAGTCCTGCACCAGAATCATGGACCGCTGCTTTTGAAAATATAGCCGGTTTTGATTCGGTCAAAGAAAATCGACGCCATTTGTATTTTGCGATGATTGGCGCAGGTTTTACCAACTTACCAACAGAGTGGTGGCACTTTGATTTTGGTAATCAGCTATGGGCGCATTATGCAAATATGCCCCATGCAATCTTCACTGCCACAAAAATATACAAATAATCATATTAAATATTATAAAAACAATTTAAACTTCATCCCTTTTTTGGATATATAGAGGAAAAATAATGGAAACTTGGATATCAGCCGATAATACTATCGGACTGTGGGCTTTTTTATTGGCTGCAGCAACCGTTTCAATCATCTTAGAACAGCGTTATCAGTGGGCAGCAAAGCTCTCTGGTGCTGTTGTCGCCTTAATTATTGGCTTGGCTGCCACCAACTTCAATATTGTGCCGCAAGATGCGCCAGTGTATGACGCGGTATGGGGTTATATAGTCCCATTGGCAATTCCATTGTTATTATTTCAAATTAATATCCATGCCATTTTTAAAGAAAGTGGACGATTGCTGGCCATTTTCTTATTAAGCTCTATTGGTACGGTGATCGGTGTGATTTTGGCATTCTTTGCTTTGAAAAATTACATTCCGGAAATTGACAAAGTCAGTGCCATGATTGGTGCAACTTATACCGGTGGTGGTGTTAACTTTGCAGCCATGGTGGCAAAGTATGAGCCAAGCAAAAGCATTGTGGCTTCAACCACGGTGGCCGATAACTTGGTGATGTCTGTTTATATTATTGTGTTGATTGTGATTTCAAGCATGAAATTTTTCCGCAAACAATACAAGACACCATTTATCAATGCTTTTGAAGCTGATATGGCCAAAGGCGATACAGCACAAACGACATCAGAAGCTTATTGGCAGCCTAAAGAGATTAGCTTAAAAGACATTGCCATTTCTTTAGCAGCGTCAGCTGTTTTGGTGGCGATTTCGTTTAAAACATCTGCGGTTTTAAAAGGCATGTTCACACCAGAAGATGGCAATATTATTCATGAAATTTTGTTTGGTTTGTTCACTGATAAATATTTGATTCTGACTTCGTTCACCTTTGCTGCCTTGTTGGTATTTAAAAAGCAATTTGCTAAATTAAATGGTGCTCAAGAATTGGGTACTTATGCAATTTACTTATTCTTTGTGGTGATTGCGATGCCTGCATCCATCATGATGATTGTTCAGAATGCACCTTTGTTATTTGTCTTTGTGATTATTGTGATGCTGGTTAACCTGATTTGGTCATTGGTCTTGGGTAAAATCTTCAAATTCAATTTAGAAGAAATTATTCTGGCTTGTAATGCCAACGTCGGCGGTCCTACAACGGCAGCAGCATTGGCCATTAGTAAAGGCTGGAAAGCATTGGTTGGCCCGATTTTGGTTGTGGGCACTGTGGGTTACATTTTGGGTAACTACATTGGTACCTTGCTATACATCTTCTTGTCTAAATTGTAATTGTTTAAACCGTTACACTATCGACACATAAAAAAGCCTGCGAATGCAGGCTTTTTTGTTGGTTTTTTTGTATTGAAAAAATTACAGCCGAGCTTGGGGAGTATGTCCGATATCAATGCCAGTACACTAAGCCATACCGATTGGACAGTGTAAATATTCACATTATTTCGAACGATTATTTTGTAAGTGGCTATTTGAATTGATTGTTTTTATGTGCTTAAGTATGATTATGTAATATTAAGGACGCGCTGGTGGGTGTTTTTATGTTATTGATTGTCAATCATTATTCATTTAGGAGCCAATATGTCAAAGAACATTGAAATTGCACGGGTGGTGTTGGAGGAATTAAAGTGCAAATCATATGAAACCTTATTGAGTATGCCTTCATCATCTTTAATGGTGAATCAAAAGCTAAGTCAAGATGTAACGTTAGAATTCAATCGCACAGTAGCTGAGGATAAGAATCTTCAGGTCGAGCTGAAGCTGCGAATATGGGAATTGCCCCATCAAAAAGAACAACGAGAAAGAGAACAAGAAAAATTTTTTAAAGATGCTGACATTGAAATCACACAAGAAGAGGAAGATGATTTTGCCGACTACATGGAAGAACTCTTGGCAGAAGGGGTCGTCGAGTTGATGCAAAAACCAGTCGATCATCCAGATAGTCGCTATGTTTTCTCGGGTTCAGGTTATACATTTGATTTTGAGAAAACGCCAAGCAATCAATTAATATTGAATGATTGGGAACAAAGTGAGCAACTAGAAGCATTGATGGAAGAAACAGCGCCATGGATGGGAAAAACAGGATTGGCTGAACAAGATGAACGGCAACTTTTGCGCTATCTTCGATTAGAGCTGGGTGAATTATTGGTTGAAGAGGATGCAACGCGTGCAGAGGATTTAACATTTTTAGGGCGCTATACCCGTTTGAATAAAACATGTTGTTTACCAGAATACCATTACATTTGGAAAGCAAATAACCATGATGATTTATATGGTTTGGTTATTGAAGAGTATGATGAAAATGGGCAGGTATATGGTGCTATGAGCATGACAGATGAAATCGAATCTATTTTAGAATCAGGCTATGCGCTAGAATACCGATCCGTATGAATCTTTTGAAGATGCTAAAAGAAGATTTTGGGCTGATTTCATAAACCAGCTTGCTTTTTTACTGTTAGCACAGAATTCAAGTCACCATCAAATACTTGTCGTTGCTCACTAGAGTGTGGGCATTGACACGGTGCCTTTGATAACGTGAATGCGCCTTAGCCATGCATTAAAGTCCTCATGTTCACAAAAGGCCACGTTAAAGCGAAACCAAGCTTGTTTTTGTTGGTTGGACAGTTGAAACACAATGCCAGGCGCAAGGGCGATGCCTTCTTCTAGCTGGGCTTGGGCGAACTCAAATGCATCTTGAATGTCTGGGTGCCTTGCATACAAAAACAATCCCGATTGCGGTTTGGTGAACAAAACCCATCCTGCTTGTAATAAGGCAGCCTGAACCCTGGCTTGGGCCGTGGCAAGTTTTTGTTTAATGCCATTAATCTGCCTTTGGCTTTTGGGGTTTTGTAACATGTGCCAAGCCAGTTGCTCATTGATGCTGGAGCTGCTTAAAGAAGCCATCATTTTCTGGTGGGTGAGGGTTTTGATTTTATCAGCACTGCCCGCAATAAAACCAATGCGCAAACTGGGTGAGAGGCTTTTGCTCAGGCTGCTAATAAACAAGGTGTTTTGACAATTGTCTAGCGCAGTTAAAGGCATAGGCTGCTGGTAAGCAAGGCTTAGTGAGACTTGGTTTTCCACCACCAAAAAGTCATGTTCTTGGGCCAAAGACAATACTTGGTAAGTGGTTGCCGCATCGTAACTTGCCCCTGTTGGGTTGTGTAAACTGGGGTTGGTAAAGAAAATTTTTGCTCGGGTATGGCTTAATATGGTTTTTAAGGCCGCAATATCAGGGCCTGTTGCCAACCAAGGCACACCCACAATGTGTACGCCTTTGTTTTGCAAATTGGGCAGTAAGTTGCTGTAAGCAGGCAAGTCGACCAAAACCGTATCACCCGCTTTTAAATAGGCGTGTATCACCAAATTCAAAGCTTGGCTTGCGCCTTGGGTCATTAAAATTTCGTTGGGTCCAATGGGCAAATGCCACTGGTGTAAGCGCCTGGATAATTGTTCACGTAGGGGTTGATAGCCCAGTGGCTGACCATATTGCGTATAGTGCTCTGGTGCTTTGGCCAATTGTTTTAAGGCAGCCTGAATCAAAGTTACATCATAATAAGATTCCGGCAACCAACCGCAGCCTGCGAGCAGCATGGGGTTTTCTTGTTGAAAAATGCCTTGCAAAAGCCACGATTCATCCAAAGCCTGCGTACTTTTTGGATCGCTCTGATGGGCAATAGTATTGTCATTGTTATGGGTGCTTGGCAAAACAAAATAACCTTTGCCTTGGATACTGTAAATTTTGCCTTGAAGCATTAATCTATCGTAAGCATCACCAATGGTAAAAGTACTCACGCCCAGTAGTTCAGCTTGCTTGCGAATAGAGGGCAGGCGCGTTCCTGGTAACAATATACCATCTTGAATATCTTGATTTATTTGATGAATAATTTTATTAACCAAGGTGCTCATGTCAACGTTCCTCTACTATGGCTTGGCATCATGAACTGTATTGGTATTTTTAGCAATACAGTTAGCTTGTAAATGGCATAAACTGTCACTGTTCAGTTCGGGTTTTTCTTCTTATATTAGTCGCATTATAAGCAATAAATAACCTGGAGAGAGAAATGACAATTAATTACGATCACTTTTGGATGCCATTTACCAATAACCGCGCTTACAAAGCCAACCCACGCGTTTTGGTTGGTGCCAAAGGCATGTATTTCCAAGACAACACAGGTCGCGATATTTTGGATTGTACGTCAGGTTTGTGGTGTGTGAATGCAGGTCATGGACATCCAAAAATTGCGGAAGCCGTTACCAAGCAATTGGCTGTGCTAGATTATGCTCCTTGCTTTGGCATGGGACACGATAAAGCATTTGAAGCAGCAGAAGCTTTGGCGAACATGGCACCAGCTGGTTTTGACCGTGTGTTCTTTACTGGTTCAGGTTCTGAGTCTGCAGACACGGCATTGAAAATTGCCTTGTCTTACCACAAAGCCCGTGGTGAAGGACAACGTAGCATGTTCATTGGCCGTGAAAAAGGCTACCATGGCGTGAACTTCGGTGGTACTTCTGTGGGCGGTATTGGTGGCAACATGAAGCCATTCAATAATTTGCTACAACATGTTGAACACATGCGCAGCACCTACGATTTAGAGCACAATGCTTTTTCTCGTGGTTTGCCTGATTACGGTTCACACTTTGCCGATGATTTAGAAAACCGTATTTTTGCTTTGCGTGACCCTAAAACCGTTGCTGCTGTGATTGTTGAACCGATGAGCGGCTCAGCCGGTGTGATTGTGCCACCTAAAGGTTATTTACAACGCTTGCGTGATATTTGTGATCGTCACGGCATCTTGTTGATTTTTGATGAAGTGATTACAGGTTTTGGTCGTACTGGCGGTGACTGGGCAACCAACACCATGGGTGTGAAGCCTGATTTGATTACGTGTGCCAAAGGCCTAACCAACGGTACGGTACCAATGGGTGCTGTGTTAGCTACCAAAGCCATTTACGATACAGTGAATGCAGCTGCGCCAGAAACAGCGATTGAATTGCCACATGGCTATACTTATTCAGCCCATCCTTTGGCTTGTGCTGCTGCGATTGCCACTTTGGATGTGTACAAATCAGAAGGCTTGTTTGAACGTTCTGCTCAATTGTCACAACAATTTGAAGATGCTGCGCATTCATTAAAAGGTTTGCCAAACGTAAAAGACATTCGTAATATTGGCTTGGTGGCTGGTGTTGAGTTTGAATGCAAAGAGGGTGTTGTGGGCCGTCGTGCCAGCGAAATCAGCACAAAATGCTGGGAGGCGGGTATTTTGGCACGCGTCACTGGTGATACCATCGCGATTGCACCACCGATGGTGATTAAAGAAGAAGAGATTGACCGCATCTTTACTACCATTGGTGACGTGGCAAAACAACTTGCGTAACAGTAAAATATGATGTGTAAAAAGCGACCAAAATGGTCGCTTTTTTGATGGGTGTTTTATATGGAAATGAGCCCAATCATGCCTTCTTTTGACAAACGCTTAATGTGTGGGGACTGGGCTTTGATTTGATTAAACAGCTCTAACATGCGCAAATAGCGTGGCAAGCGCAAACCTTCAATATTCAGATACTCATGGTCGCGCAGCTGTTTATAGTATTCGATATTGTACAAATACGATTGCTCTAGTGCATAGTAATCGGGTTCATCTGTGGGGCTAAAACCATGAAATACAAAAGGTTGACCGTCGTTGAATACCAAAAATTCTGCTTTTTCTGAATCTGTTAAATGGCGGTATGAATCGCACAGCATCAAACACATGTCCAAAATGTCCGTGACCAGCTTGGATTTTGGCATGCCATATTTGCGAATGCTTTCAAGAAAAATATCCCAGTCAATATTCCAATGTTCATCATTGAGCAACATTTGATCAATTAAATTGTAATTTAAAATGCGCTCATCTTTTTCTTTGGCGATATCGCTTAGCATTAACATCATCAATTTTTCAGCAGGACTTAAGTGCATGTTTTGCTCAAATATAAGATAGGAAATATTGATATTATATCCAATAGCGGCTGTTGTCTAAATTTGTTTGGCATATGCTAAAGTGATTGTTGTTAATATGATTAAGCACCTGTTTTGGTTTTGTTCATTTGCCCACAAAAAAGCAGCCTATCGTTCAGGCTGCCTAGGGTTGTTCATGGGTTTTATGGTAATTGGTCAATTTTGATGATGGTTTTTAACAAGACCATAGTGCCTTTTTCAAGCTGCTCTGGTGAAGCGTATTCGGCTGGATTGTGGCTAATGCCATTTAAACAAGGAATAAAAATCATGGTGGTTGGGCAAACCTTGGCCAAAGAAATGGCGTCATGACCTGCACCGCTGATGATGTCTTGATGGCTGTAACCGAGTTCTTTTGCGGACTCTCTTACCATGTCGATGTATTGGGGGTAGAAAGGTTGTGGTGGGCTATACCACACATCGCTTAGCTCATATGTGACGCCACGCTCTTGGCAAATATTTTGCAAAATGGCATGCATGCGGTTTTTGATGTGCTCCAAACCTGAGGCCTCAAAATGACGGATATCCACCGTGGCGCTTATGCGTTTCATAATGGTGTTGTAAGAGCGATTGCTGGAGTGAACTTTACCAATGGTGATGTTGGCCAATGGATTGTAATCCATCACCATTGTTTCCGCTTGCTTTGCAAATTCACTAAAGGCAAACAAAGGGTCGTGGCGCAGAGGCATGGGGGTGGTGCCTGCGTGTGCAGGTTGCCCATCAATGACCAAATCAAACCAAATAATGCCTTGACCGCCGGTTACCACACCGATGTCCATGTGGTTGTTTTCTAAAATAGGGCCTTGTTCAATGTGTGCTTCAATATAGGCAATTGGATAAGGGCGATTGCTCTCACGGCGATTTTTAGGTAAATCCAATAACTCACTGCCCACACTGATGCCATGTTGATCGACTTGTGCCAATGCTTCACTTAAAGGCAATAAATGGCAATACACAGCAGAGCCTAGCATGGCAGGTGAAAAACGAGCACCTTCTTCATTGGTCCAAACCGCAATGGTAATGGTGTGCTTAGGTTGAATACCATGTTCTTTTAAGGTGCGAACCGTTTCTAGCGCGGCCAATACACCAAAAATACCATCATAATTGCCACCATTTGGTTGCGTGTCCAAATGGCTGCCCATCATGATTTCGGTTTCGTTTTGACCTGGGAAGGTTGCAAACAGATTGCCGATGTCGTCATAAATGACCTGACCGCCACTTTGAATTACCCATTGACTAAAAAGAGCACGACCTTGCTTGTCTTCTGGACTCAATGCTAAACGGCAAAAGCCGCCTTCTGGTGTGCCGCCGATACCAGCAATCTCATTAAAAGTGCTCATTAAACGATTCAGATTAATCTGCATGGCTATTTCCCTTGATAGTTATTGTCATGGGCTTATTTTTGACCAAGGCAGCCAAACGTTCAATTAATGTTTTTTAATGTTCTGTATTAGTAAAAGTAAAGTCAGGCAAGGCGGCCTTGTAAATCATTAAGATGTGTTGATTCGATGTGGTTTATTCCCGAGTATCAACACTTTGTTATCTGCTTACAAACACGGTTGGTGATTCAAACTACGGTGCAAGTGCCAACAAAAAAGCATCAATCATTTGCTGTAAAGCTTCAGCGACTTGCTTTTCATTTTTGACATCAATATCAGTACATTCTGTTTGGTGAAGGCGATATTTGTGTTCATCTGCCTCGCAAAATAATTTAGACAAAGCATCCATGATGGCTTTTTGTTCAGGCGTGGCTTTTTTTGCCTCTAAAATAACCTTTTGGCGAATGGGCATCGCCGCAATATTTTCGAACCATTCAATGGTGGCATTTTTTTGTTGGCGAGTACACGGGCGCATGTGGTTTCCTGAAGATGGGGATAAAATAAAGCATGATTTACGCCAATATAGCATTTTTTGTGTTGTTTTTTAATAGTACATTGACATGGTTTCTTGGCATAAACGCCAAAAACGCGTGGTTTGGTTTTTGGCTGTGCTGTGCACTTGGAGCTGTTTGATTGTTGCGATGCAGCAACGCATTGGATTTTAAAATGAAAAAATATTTAATTAACTTGCTAATGAGTTTGTAAGCTTGTATAAACGAAGCGCAAATATTTATCAACTTATTGGATTGTTATCATGATGCGCAAATTCATTGCCCAAGATGCTTATGTACGAGTATTCACTGTCGCCATTGCTATTATGCTGTTGGTGCCATTGGTATGCGTGGGTAAGTTTGCTGTGGGAGTTTAAAGTTTGGCTTTATAACAATAATGATTGAGAAAATAAGAGAACAATAAAGCAAGACAAAAAAGAAGCCAATAGGCTTCTTTTTTTGCTGGTGCGTATTGTGTAGTTTGCTTGTTCTAAAAGAAATCGTTTTCCAATTGCTCAAAAACCAATAACACAACCGGTGTTAAATGCTTTTCTTCTTGGTATTCTTCAAAAGAGAAGTATTGAGCATCGCCAATATCTTGATTGGCATTGACGGTGTCGCCATCTAAGTCATACAAATAACATTTTTGCGTGATTTGTGTGTCCGTGTCATGGGTTAAAGGTGCTTGAACATCGCAATAATACTCTAAACGGTCTAAATTGATGTCCAAATCCAACGCTTTTTTGATGTCTTGGATTAATGTTTCTTCTGCTGTGTCACCATTGTCAATTTGACCACCAGGTAAATTCCAAAGCAACGTGCGATTGCACTGGCTAAGTAATAAGCGATTGTCGCGTAACACAATCAAACCAGCACGAGAAATAGGGGTGTTTGCCATCTTAAATTCTAAAAAACCAATGAATGGCTGAATTTTAACACTCTTGCGTGATATCTTCATTAATCTGAGGTAATAAAGTATTTGCAACACATGAATATGACTATGCTATAAAATACATAGGCTACTTAATGCGGTGAAAGAAAAAGATGAAAATATTGCTTGTAGAAGATGATGCATCTTTGGGAAAAACCATTGAAGAATGGTTGTTAATGGACAGCTATGTTGTGGATTGGGTCAATGATGGCATCTTGGCAGATACGGCATTGATGACACAAAAATACGATTGTGTGTTGCTGGATCGTGGATTGCCTGGTCTGACAGGGGATGTATTGTTAAAAAAAATCCGCCAAGCGCATAATTTGGTGCCAGTATTGATGATTACTGCACAAGATACCCTGCAAGATAAAATCAACGGTTTGGACTTGGGGGCAGATGATTATCTGGTTAAGCCTTTTGATTTAGAAGAGCTTTCTGCCAGATTGCGTGTGATTAGCCGACGTCTGGCAGACTCAGGCAGCCAAGTTTTGCAATATGGGCATGTGAGTTTGGATTTGGATGAAAAAATGGCCAAACAAAACGGCCAAAATGTTGTGTTGACCTCAAAAGAATTTCATATTTTGTGGGCTTTGATGATGCAGCCTAAGCAGGTGTTGACCCGGCAACAATTGGAAGACAAGTTATACAGCTGGGGTGCTGAGATTGAAAGCAATGCCGTTGAAGTGCACATCCATCATTTGCGTAAAAAATTGGGCAGTGGTTTTATTCGCACCATTCGCAATTTAGGCTATACCTTACACCAACCGAATGATGGTGCACAATGAATACGGACGAACCCAACAAACCCAGTAAACCCAAACGCAGTATCTCATTTCGATTGTTGCTTTTGCTAAGCATTGTGGGTGTGACCGTGGTTTTTTGGGCCATCAGTGTGGGAGTCATGATGCTGGTGGCTTGGAAAGAAACCAATAAAACATACGATGCAGGTCTACGCGAGTCTGCTATTTTATTGTTTCGCATGGCTGAGCAGCAAGAAAATTTAAAACCACGACTTAAAGCACATCGTAAATGCAATAACCAATTGCAAGCTGAGCGCCAATATTATCAAGTGATTCGTAACAATCAAGTCATCATGCATTCACGCAAAGGCAGCCGCGTGCCATTCATCACCAATTTTGAAGGTGAGAAAAACCATGGTTTTCAAAATGTCATGATTGCTGGGCATGAGTGGCGTGTTTTTGTGGTGAAATCCAAAGACAGTGATATCGAAATTCAGGTGGCCCAGTCCATAGAGCAGCGTGGTGTTCTGCTGAAAACCATGATGTTGCAAATCGGCAATAAAGCTTTAATTTTGCTCATTTTATTTGTTGTCATCAGTACCTTGGTTGTGTATGCATTGCTAAAACCGCTCAATCGCATTGCCAAAGAAGTATTGGCAAAAAATCCCAACAATCTCACCGTCTTACCCAATGTATATCGCACCACAGAGCTAAAAGCCATTGTCAGCTCTGTAAACCAATTGTTGGAAAATTTAAGCAAAGCACTGACTTCAGAGCGTCAATTTACGGCCAATGCCGCCCATGAATTGCGAACGCACTTGGCCCGATTGGACATGAAAGTGCAGCTATTGCAACGCAAGCAGCCTGAATTAAAAGAAACATTGGCGGATATTCGCACTGAAATTCAACAGTACACCAAGATTGTGGCCAATTTGCTAATGCTTTCTCGCTTGGATCCAATGGCTGAAAACCACGAACAACAACAGCAGTTTAGTGCCGTGAACATTGCGGATGTTGTTCAGCAAAGCATGCAGCAATTGGATATCGGTGCACAAGCCAAAGGCATTGCTTGGGAGTTAAGAGTAGACGATCAAAAGACCACCATTAAGGCCAGTGCGGAACTGTTGGGAATCATGGTTTACAATATTTTGGACAATGCCATTAAGTATTGCCCACAAGGCAGTGTCGTGCAAATTGACATCAAAGACCGCCAAGACGATGTATTGTTGATTATCAGTGACAATGGCTTTGGGGTAAGTGAAGAGCAATTGAGTCATTTGCAGCAACGCTTTTACCGTGTTTTAGGAACCCATGTGACAGGCAGTGGTTTGGGTTTGTCAATTGTCTCGCAAATCGCCAAAGTTCTTGATGCTCACATGCAAATCACTTCAGGGGAGGGTGAAAAGGGATTGCGATACCAATTTGTATTTGTGAAAAATACAGAAATTTAACATATGCTAATGTTTTAATCGGAATTGTTTGTGAGCGTTAATTGATTAAAGGCATGAAAAAAAATTTCAAAGTAATGATAAAAGTTATTATAATATGCCGTTTTGGAATGAATAAAGCAGTAAACAACTTAGTTTGATTTATTTAATAAATCGGTTTTTATCAATTTTAAATCGCGTGTCTTAAGAATAATAATAAACAGAGCCGATGAAGGAGTTAGTATGGATTCAATTGCATTTAATACCAATTTTACTTTGGTAACTGCATGTTTTGTATTATTGCTGGGTACTTGGCTAGTACGCAAAATCAATTTTTTGGACAAGTATAATATTCCAGAACCCGTTGCAGGTGGTTTTTTAGTATCTTTGATTTTCTTGGCTATTCACCAAGCATGGGGTATTGAGTTTAATTTTGAAAAATCTTTGCAAGACGCATTGATGTTGGCATTTTTCTCATCTATCGGTTTAAGTGCTGACTTTTCTCGATTGATTAAAGGCGGCAAGCCCATTGTGATTTTTGTCATTGTGGCGGCGGCATTGATTTTTGTTCAAAACTCTGTCGGCATGGGTATGGCATTGGCTTTGGGCCAAAGTCCATTTTATGGTTTGATTGCCGGTTCAATCACTTTGTCAGGTGGTCATGGTTCAGGTGCTGCGTGGGGCGCATTGTTAACCGAGAAATATGGTGTGACAGGTGCGGTTGAATTGGCGATGGCTTGTGCGACATTTGGCTTGGTATTAGGCGGTATGATTGGTGGACCCGTTGCTCGTCGATTGTTGAATAAAATGGGCAAACAAGCAACAGCCAGTGTTGAGGACGATCCTGAAGAATTGGCTTTTGAAAATCCTGAGCACTCTCAACGCATTAACTCTAGCTCTATTATTGAAGTAGTGACCATGATGGCTGTGTGTATGTCTGTGGGCACTTGGTTAGACACTTTAACGCAAGGTTCTGCATTGCAACTGCCAACATTCGTATGGTGTTTGTTCACAGGTGTGATTATTCGTAACTTCTTGAACCATGTGATGCACCATGATGTGCATGATCGTGCGATTGATGTTTTGGGCAATGTATCATTGTCTTTGTTCCTAGCCATTGCTTTGATGTCATTAAAACTATGGCAGCTAGCAAACTTGGCATTGCCAATTCTAACCATCTTGGCAGTACAAACTGCATTAATGGCATTGTTCGCTTACTTCATTACATTCCGTGTTATGGGCAAAGACTATGATGCTGTGGTGTTAAGTGCGGGTCATTGTGGTTTCGGTTTGGGTGCAACACCAACTGCGATTGCCAATATGCAAGCAATTACCAAAACATTTGGTCCTTCTCACAAAGCATTTTTGATTGTACCAATGGTAGGTGCATTCTTTATCGACATTGTGAATACAGCCATGATTAAATTGTTTATTGAAATTGGTCAGGTGTTTGTTTAAACCGTCAAAATCAGCATTCTCGATTAAGCTGCCTTGAAAAAGGCAGCTTTTTTTATGGCATTTTTACGGGGAAATTCACAAAACTGTCAAACAAGGTCGCTAAGGTGATGGTTGACTCAATTGATATGACTCAAAAAAGGCAATCATTATGCTGCAAAATCATTTACAAACACGTGGCATCATCAAGAGCAATAATCTGTCGGTAAGCATCGCTAAAGACAAAGCCAGTATTGAAGAAGCACAACGACTGCGTTATAAGGTTTTCGCTGAAGAAATGGGTGCAAACATTCAAAGTGAAGGTGGTTTGGATGTGGATGCCTATGATGCACACTGCCAACATTTGATTGTGAGAGAAGAGGACAGCAACAAAGTCATTGGCTGTTACCGATTGTTAACAGCAGCAGCGGCTTTGGATGCCGGTGGTTGGTATTCTGCAAGTGAATTTGATTTAAGTCGTTTGCAACACATTTTGCCACAAGCTGTTGAGTTAGGTCGTGCTTGTGTGCACCAAGATTATCGCAATGGAGGGACAATTGCGCTGCTTTGGGCGGGTTTGGCTCAGTTCATGCGTGCCAATGCTTTGGAGTACATGATTGGCTGTGCCAGCGTCAGTATGGCTGATGGTGGTCACATGGCAGCCAGTTTGTTTACCCAAATTCAAAAACAATATTATACCGATAATGAGTACCGTGTTTTTCCACTCAATCCCTTGCCATTAGGTGCGTTGCAACAAGATGTGTCGGTTAGCATGCCTGCGTTAATCAAAGGCTATTTGCGAGCTGGAGCACAAATTTGCGGGGAGCCTGCATGGGATGCTGATTTCAATACGGCCGATATGCTGGTGATGCTGTCTATGTCCAATTTGAATCCACGCTATGCCAAACATTTCCTATTGTAATTTATTGCGCGCACATTGGCGGTTTTTGCGCTTTTGTGGTCATGTTTTTTGGGGAGTGATTTGGGTAGGCATGGCTTTGCGATGGCAAGATCGCCATCAGCAACAGTTGTGGTTACAAAAATGGTCACGCCAATTGTTGAATATTCTTAGAATTAAGGTGATTTGTGAGCGTGCTTCGAGCCCAACGGTGTCTGCCGGATTTTGGGTGTCTAATCATGTTTCATGGTTGGATATTTTTGTTTTGATGAGCATTGAGCCGAGTCGTTTTGTTGCGAAAAAAGACATTCAATCTTGGCCGATCATGGGGCATTTAATTGCCAAAGCAGGAACGGTTTTTATTGCCAGAGAAAATAAGGCAGCCACACACAACGTGGCCAATGCTTTGGTTCAGCATTTGCTCGATGGCGAGTGTGTAACAGTTTTTCCTGAGGGAACCAGCAGCAATGGCAAAGATGTTTTGCCATTCAAAAGCAGTTTGTTTCAGGCTGCCTGTACCAGTGAAGTCGCCATTCAGCCTTGGGCTTTGCGTTATGAAAACCAAGCAGCGCAACAAGTAACGCAACATGCTTATTGTCAAAATGTGAGCTTTTGGCAAAGCCTACAACCTTTGCTCTTGAATCAATGCCAGCAAGTGAGGGTGGCAAGATTGCCAGTGATTGAACTGAAGAGCGCTTGTCGCAAAAAACTGTCAGAACACTCACATCAAACCATTCGTCAGCAAATGAGAACATGGCAAGCTTGTTTTGATTGAGATCTTGGGGGCATTGTATTGGGTGAAAAAGCAATATAAGACAATCTGGGGCTGAATAAGATGATGGTTAAAAAAAAGCACACTCGAAAAGTGTGCTTTTTTTGTGTGCTAAGGTGTTATTTGCGACGACGGCGAGTACTGCTTTTGCTCTTGTTTTTGCTTGGATTTGGCGCAGCGCTTGCGGTTTTCTTTTTGTTGCGTGCATTTTCAGCCAAATGACTCATGATTTGGGTGGCTGCTTTTTTAGAAGGCTCGCTGGATCTGCGTGGCGAGCGTGCAGAACTGCGTTTTTTGGGCTTGCCATGCTTGTCTGCTTTGTCTTTGCCTTCGGTTGATTTGGGGTGTTTTTTGCCCAATTGGCCACCACTAACCAAGCTTAAGTCAATCTTGCTGGTTTCTAAATCAGCGCGAACGACTTTAACCACCATCTTGTCTCCAAGTTTGAAAACAATGCCGCTTCTTTCACCTTCGATGCTCATGGTTTCTGGGCGGAAGTTAAAATAATCCTGCCCCAATTCACTGATGTGAATCAAGCCTTCAATGTGCAAATCGGTTAGGTTCACAAACACACCAAAGCTGGTTAAGCCAGCAATAGTGCCTTCAAAAACCTCACCCACTTTGTCTTTCATGTAATAGGTTTTTAACCAGCTTTCAACATCGCGACTGGCATCATCGGCACGGCGCTCAGTATACGAAGTGTGAATGCCCAAGGCTTGCCATGATTTGGGTGTGTATTGTTTTTTCAACAAGACAGCTTTAATCGCACGGTGCACGGTCAAATCAGGGTAGCGGCGAATTGGTGAGGTAAAGTGGGTATAGGCATCATAGGCCAAGCCAAAGTGACCTTGGTTATTGGGCTCGTAAACTGCTTGTTTCATTGAGCGCAGCAACATAATTTGTAGCGCATCTTTGTCCATGCGGTTTTCAAACTGTTCTGCCAGTTTTGCATAGTCTAATGGTGTTGGTTTGTCACCACCTTCTAGTTGCAAGCCAAGCATGGACAATTGCTCACGCAAGGTGGTGAGTTTTTCCAAGGTTGGGCCTAAGTGGCTGCGGAACAAAGCAGGGTGTTCGCTTTCAAGCAAGTAGTTTGCTGCACATACGTTAGCAGCCAACATACACTCTTCAATCAGGCGGTGTGCTTCATTGCGGAAAATAGGCTCAATGCGGTCAATCTTGCCGTTGTCGTTGAAAACCATTTGGGTTTCTTGGGTATCAAACTCAATGGCACCACGTTCTTTGCGCTTTTTCAACAGTTTTTGGAAAACGGTATAAAGGACATCGATGTGGGGTTTTAATGGGTTATCCGTTCCATTTTCAATCCAATCCCAAACCTCAGTATAGGTTAAACGCGCTTGAGACTTCATCACCGCAGGGTAAAATTCAAAGCTTTTGATATTGCCAGCATAGGTAATGACCATATCGCAAACCATGCACAAACGATTGACATCTGGATTGAGTGAACAAATGCCATTGGACAATTTTTCAGGCAGCATTGGAATCACGCGGCGAGGGAAGTACACACTGGTGCCACGCTCTTGTGCATCCGTATCAATCGCATCATCGGGCTTAACATAATGACTCACGTCGGCAATGGCAACCACCAAGCGGTAATTGCGTCCGACTTTTTCAGCAAAAACGGCATCATCAAAATCTCGAGCCGTTTCGCCATCAATCGTTACCAATGGCAAATGGCGCAAATCCACACGATTTTCTAGCTCACTTGCTTGCACATCTTCAGGAATGTTTTGGGCTTGTTCTAAACAAGCATCTGAAAATTGGTGCGGCAAATGGTGTTTGCGAACTGCAATTTCAATTTCCATACCACTGTCAGCATAATCACCCAAAACTTCGATGATTTTACCGCTGGCCGGTTGTTGGGCATGAGGGAAGTGTTCAATTTCAACCACCACGATTTGGCTGTCGCTTAAGGTCACGCCTTCAGGTGCTTTGGGAATGACAATGCTTTGGGTTAAGCGTGGGTCAGCCGGTGCAACCAAAATCATATTGGCTTGCAAATGTACTCGACCAACAATATTGGTGTTCGCACGTTCAATAATGTCCAAAACCTGCCCAAGGCGACGACCGCGTCGGTCAGTGCCTGTTGGACGGATAGTCACGATGTCACCGTGCATGAGACTGCGCATCTGGCGCTCATACATGGCAAAATCGCCTTGTGTTGTAGGCTCTAATGGAATCGCAAAACCAAAGCCATCTTTGTGGGCTTCAATGCGGCATTTTTCCATGGCCAGTTTTTCTGCCACGCACACGAAGTTGCGACGGTTAATGTATACTTGGCCATCTCGTACCATGGCATTGATACGACGGTCAAAAAAGTCCAATTCATGAGCACGAATGCTCAATTGTTTTGCCAAATCAGGAATGGATGTTGGCACACCATTTTGTTCAAGGGTGTTGATGACCCATTCGCGACTTGGCAATGGGTCTGAGTATTTTTCTTGTTCACGAGCCAAAAAAGGATCTTGCGCTCGCAAAGACGCATTGTTGTTATTGTCTTTTGTGTTTTTGTTTTTTGTCATGCTTTTGTATTAATCTCTTTAATATTATTTGTTTTGTTCGATTGTGCTGTATGACGGATTGTAAAGACAGTGCGGGGGTTTTCGCCAATAAGACGTCAAACAGCTGAATGTTTTGCATTGGTATTTAAGTATAAGGTTTGTTCAATACCAATTGATGACAGGTTAATGCAGATAGGTTAAAACTTTGAATGAATTCATTTTTGATGTGCTAATGATAGCACTTGCTTTTTTGAATGCAATCATTATTTTCTATTCGGGCTTTATTTTGCACTTTGTCTGATATAAATGGGGATCATCTGTAAAAATTCAATACCAAGCTGAAGGTAGCATCATTGGTATTGTGGGGCTAGTGCGGTAAAAAGCATACAAAAAGCCAGCATCATTTGCTGGCTTTTGCATTGCTGTTGGATGTCAAAACCGATTAAGCACGCAAGCGTTGCAAGACTTCTTCTTTGCCTAGTAATGCCAACACAGCATCAATCGATGGTGTTTGTGATGTGCCACACACCAAGATGCGCAAAGGCATGCCCAATTTGCCCATTTTGATGTCTTCTTCTTCACAAAATGGTTTGAATAAGTCATGGATGTTGCTTGCATCCCAATCGTTCAATGCTTCTAATTTGTCAGCAAAGCGAAGCATGCGTTGGTGTGCTTCGTCTGACCAATGTTTTTCCAACTCTTTTTCAGTTGGTGTGGCTTTTTCGTAGAAATACAAACATTCATCGGCCAATTGGTTCAAATCTTGAGCACGTTCTTTTACCAACTCAATAACTTGTGCTAAGGCTGGCTTGTCGGTTTTGTGAATGCCGCGAACAGCCAAGCGTTCACTGATGCGTTCTGCCAAATCTTGGTTGTCGCACGCTTTAATGTGCTGTGCGTTTAACCACAATAGTTTTTCATGATCAAAGCGACTGGCTGCTGGGCTAACGTCTTTTAAATCAAACCATTCAATAAACTGTTCAATGGTAAAGAATTCATCATCACCATGACCCCAGCCCAAACGTGCTAGGTAGTTTAATAAAGCTTCTGGCAAAATGCCTTGACGGTCATAGTCAATCACGCTCACTGCATCGCGGCGTTTTGACATTTTTGCGCCTTTTTCATTCAAAATCATGGGTAGGTGAGCATACTCAGGTACGGTTGCGCCCATGGCTTTAAGAATGTTAATTTGTTTGGGCGTGTTATTCACATGGTCATCCCCGCGAATCACTTGGGTAATGCCCATATCAAAGTCATCAACCACCACGCAGAAGTTGTAGGTGGGTGTGCCATCTGCTCGAGCGATAATCAAATCGTCCAAGGTGTCGTTGCCAATTTCAATGCGACCTTTTACCAAGTCATCCCATGCGGTCACACCAGACAATGGCGTTTTAAAACGAACCACTGGCTCAACATCAGGTGTATTGGCTAGTGTTTTGCCTTCTTCAGGACGCCAGCGACGGTCATAAACGAATTGCTCGCCTTTGGCTTCTGCTTCTTCGCGCATTTGGGTTAATTCTTCTTTAGAGCAATAGCAATAGTAAGCTGCACCCGAAGCCAATAACTCTTGGATCACTTCTTTATAGCGATCAAAGCGTTGTGTTTGGTAAAAAGGGCCTTCATCGTAATCCAAACCAACCCAGTGCATGCCATCTAAAATGGCTTGTACTGATTCTGGTGTTGAGCGCTCCAAATCAGTGTCTTCAATACGCAAAACGAATTGACCTTTGTTTTTACGAGCGTAAGCCCAAGAGAAAAGGGCGGTTCTCACGCCACCAATGTGTAAATAGCCAGTAGGGCTTGGAGCAAAACGGGTACGAATCATGATAAGACTACTCATTTGGATGAATAAACAATAGGTGTATTGTACGCTGTACTGGCTTAATCGACCAGTTTTGCTGGTGCAAAAGTAGTGCAAAATAGCTGAAGTAAAGTCGGGTTATTTCCACAGGGTGGAACTGGTGGACAAAAAACATTTGGAGTATGATATGTTTTCTGAATATAAAGCACAAAATACTCAAAAATGATAAGGAGAGAGACGAATGGATTATGTAGAGCTAGATGGACAACATGTGGCGGTTCAAAACATTTTTTGTATTGGACGAAATTATGATGAGCACATTAAAGAACTCAACAATGCTACGCCGACTGAACCATTGGTATTTTTAAAGCCATCCAGTTCGATTTTGAATGAAGGCTCATCCATTATCTTACCTGCGTATTCACACAATGTGCATTATGAATGCGAAGTTGTGGTTTTGATTAAAGAAGACATGAATCACGTCGATGAAAAAGACGTCTTTGATTACGTGGCAGGCTATGGCATTGGCTTGGATTTAACCGCGCGTGATGTTCAGGATTCAGCCAAGAGCAAAGGGTTGCCCTGGTTAAAATCCAAAGGCTTCAGAGGGGCTGCTTGTGTGTCAAATTTTGTTGCCCGTGATGTGGTCGGCGATGTAACCCATTTGGGCTTTAGTTTGTCAATCAATGGCGAAGTGCGTCAAAGTGGCACCACCGAGCACATGATTTACCCGATTGCCCATTTGATTAGTTATTTGTCTAAAGTTTATGGTTTGCGAAAAGGTGATTTGATTTATACCGGTACGCCTGCTGGTGTGGGTGAATTAAAAGCAGGAGATGACTTGGCGTTGGATTTGCATGGTCAGGTTCGTTGCTTGTTTAAGGTTGCTGCCTAAGTCGCTTTTTCTTGCTAACGTATTGTTTAATGGCAGTCATGGTTTTTGCTATGGCTGCCATTAATAACATTAATAACCGTGATTTTCATTTGTTGTTATAGTTTGTTTATCCCATCGATACCCAAAGGAGCACAGCATGAAACCATCTGATAAAAATGTTACCTTAACACACGCTTCAGGCGCACCCGTTGTTGATAATGACAATAGCCTAACAGCCGGGCCGCGCGGCCCTGTACTATTACAGGATGCTTGGTTACTTGAAAAATTGGCGCATTTTGACCGTGAACGCATTCCTGAGCGAGTGGTGCATGCCAAAGGCTCTGGCGCTTATGGTGTTTTTGAAGTAACCCACGACATTAGTCAATTTACCAAAGCCAATATCTTTGGTGAAGTGGGCAAAAAAACCGATATGTTTATTCGTTTTTCAACTGTTGCCGGTGAGCGCGGTGCTGCCGATGCAGAGCGAGATGTGCGCGGTTTTGCAATGAAGTTTTATACCGAAGAAGGTAACTGGGATTTGGTTGGTAACAATACTCCCGTATTCTTTATTCGTGATCCTTTGAAGTTCCCTGATTTTATTCACACCCAAAAACGTGATCCCAAAACCAATTTACGCAGCAATACAGCCGCTTGGGATTTTTGGTCACGTACACCAGAAAGCTACCATCAGGTTTTAATTTTAATGTCAGATCGCGGTCTGCCAACCGATTTTAGACATGTTGATGGTTTTGGTAGTCACACCTATAGCTTTATCAATGAGAACAATGAGCGTTTTTGGGTGAAATTTCACTTTAAAAACCAACAAGGCCATCAACACTTTACCGATGCACAAGCAAGCGACAAAGTTGGTGCCAGCCGTGAAACAGCGCAAGAAGACTTGTTCTATGCGATTGAAAAAGGTGAATTTCCGGTTTGGAAGCTGTCGGTACAAATCATGCCAGAATCAGAAGCCAATGATTATGCTATTCACCCGTTTGATTTGACCAAAGTGTGGCCGCATGCAGATTATCCATTGATTCCTGTGGGGCAGTTCACATTGAACCGAAATCCTGAAAACTATTTTGCAGAAGTTGAGCAAGCGGCCTTTACGCCTGCCAATATTGTGCCGGGCATTGGCTACTCACCAGACAGAATGTTACAAGGTCGCATTTTCTCTTATGGCGATACCCAGCGTTACCGTTTGGGCATTAACCATGCACAGATTCCTGTGAATGCACCAAAATGCCCGTATCACAATACCCACAAAGATGGTGCTATGCGTGTTGATGGCAATGGCGGTGGCAATGTGAATTATGCACCCAATCGCTTTGGTGATTACATTCCAACCCATGATCAAGAGCCGGCATTGGCTCTGGAAAAAATGGCCTTGCATTTTGATTTCAGAGAATACGATACTGACTATTTTAGCCAACCTGCGGCTTTGTATAAGCTGTTTGATGCCGAACAAAAAGACAGAACAGCGCAGAATATTGCCAGACACATGTTGGGAGCTGATG
>JASLBZ010000213.1 GCA_030146285.1 Neisseriaceae bacterium
TAACCAATATGGCAAATCAAAGAAGTGGCAAAGGCATCTTCGCCAATCTTGAATTTTTGAGCCATTACATTGTCTTTGATTTTCTGTTCAGCCAAGTCGGCTAAGGCGGCAGTGCGTTTCATGGTGATGCTTGCCGTCATGCTTTTGGGTGTCGGTCGGTCAAACCTGACTTTTCTTGGTAAGCCTTTGTGAACCACGCTCACGACTGTCTGCCCAACAACACCACAGCCACCCAGTTTTTTCTTTAAAATGGCCATGGCGATGTCTTCATCTAGACCGCCTTGTACGATGGCATTGAGTGAGTGATCAGGAACGCCATTAGCATCCATCTCGCTCGTGTAATTCTCAAGCACAACCGCTTGGATCACATCATCGACAGACAACAAGGCAGCCTGTAAGCCCTCTTTGTCATCATTGTTATTGACCGAATGAGACTGCATGAAACGCACCCGAAGTTCGCCGTCGCTTTCTTCTAATGAGCCATCGAAGCTTGCTTGCGTGGCCTTGGCATATTCATAACCCAGCGTGACAATTTTTGGGGTGAATAGCTCGCCAGGCTGAATGGTAAAAACACCAAATTCGATACTGCGAAGCGTAACCGAAGTGCTGTCGGTCACGGTCGTCTTTTTATCGAGTACCCATTCATTGTCAGCTTTATCTGTAAACACCATGCCTGTTTGCGCTAAAAATGTGCCCTTTAATTCAACATTGTGGCAATAGGTGTGCCGCCCTTGTTTTCGGTTTAAGCCAGCATACGCAACGCGCTGCTCAAGCCATGAGCCGACAGCGGCATTGGGGTCTAGCATGGCGTAAGCAAATTGAATGACATCGTTAATATCAGCAATGCCTTGGCTAAAAATACCTATCATTTGCCCATCGGGTGAGTCGGGATTGATATTGATGTCGCTGCCGTAAATGGCTCTAAAATGAGCCGACATGCGCGTTAAAATATCATTCAGCCGCTCTGTGATTAAGCCTGTTTCATTGACCTGCAACATGATTCACAACCCTTTCTTGCTTATAAACATCAATATAACCAAGCGTGATTTTGGCGCGCCTTGTTTCTCGATCTAGCGATAAGTCGTAATGGCTAATCTTGGTCACGCCAGTCACGCTTAAAACTGCATTTTTAATTTCAAACTCAAGGTCTTTGATGTTGGGGTTTTTACGAAGGTATTTAAACCAAGCAATGCCATGCTTGATATTCAAAAACCAATTGGTCTCAAACGACATCAGCACGCATTCAACTGATTGTTTGATGGCATCGGATTTGCTTAAATAATCCGAAAGCCCACTACCAAAAGTCCAGTCATGCTCATCATCTAGGCGTCTTACTTTCATTCTGGTTTCTCCGTTTTTGCACCACCTGTAAGAACGCCGCCGTGAATATGGGTTTTCAGGCTAATGCCATCTGCCACGACATCACCACTTTTAACAACAATGTCGCCATTCACAGTAAAGCCACCAGTCATCTCTTGAACGCCACCGCCTTGCGTGCCTGCTAGACCGTTCTGATAAGTCAATTGACCCATTGCCAATGTCGTGTCTTCCATTTCGATTGGGCACTTAATCACCATCTTGGTACCGTCAGCTGTAATCACACCACCCTCATCGATTGCAAAATAAGCCGAGTTATCCCGCTTGCGCATTACGATGGCATCTTGGCGAATATCGCTAATGGCATTGGGCTTGCTTGAGCATCCGGCATTAAAAAACCCATCGCTTAAGCAATGGGTTCTACTATCTAAAGGTATCGATTTACCACCGCTTTCCCACCAGCCATCAATACAGCGCTCAGCAAATGTAACCAAGCCTTCATCACCTTTTTTCAATGGGAACGTCACAGCAAAACCGCCTGCACTTGGGTATTGAACAACCACATCAGCCAGTGGCGGCAGTACATGGGCTGAGCCATCAGACAACACCTGATTCACCATTAATTCAACAGTCACGGTATTGCCGCCATTGGTCGAAGCAACGACTTTCGCAGGCAGTGCCGTGTGTATGGTTAGTTTCAGGCTGCTTGTATAGGTTGCCAAAAACTCAGTCATGCTGATTTCGTCATTGTTCATTTCTTGGCCTTTTCTACCTTTTGAAACTCACCGCCAATGCAAGTGATAATCGTGGTCCAGTCATTGGTTGAAATATCACCTTTGTGCTGTAACTTGGTGATTTTATAATCGCCGTTGTACTCTTTGATAATCGACTCAACCCGAACCAAGCCACCAATTTGCATCGAGGCATTTAATAGGCAGCGCACTTCCATGCCGTCATTGGTGCGCTGTGGCGAGCCAATCATTCCTGTATTTTGGTTCAAAACAAAGCCCTCGTTATCAGACAAAACCTTGTCTTTGGGTAAGATAATCAAAGCACCATCTTGAATCGACCAATCCGCATTTTGATTCTTTGCCACGCCGGTTAAAATGTCTCGAGTATTGGCATTCATCACTTTAGAGCGTGGTAAAGCACGTTTATTGGGCAACTCAATCACTTCTGTTTCTGTATTGGGCATGGTTTTAAGGCATTCTTTAATGATGTCTGCGTCTGTTGAGCCACTTTTAACCGTGACTGATATCATCGCCCCTTCAATGTCTTTTTGCCCGTCACCCAAAATCAGCTCGGTAATGAAATCCAAGTCTTCTCGGTGCTGCACCACTGATAAAACATCACCACCATAAATTACACGAGGCTGCTCATAGCCCACTGCCAGAATGGCTTTGTTAAATTCGCCACTGGAAATGCGGTTGCGGTTTTTTTCATTGAGGTTATAAACAAAAATGGAGCCATTGTTAGGCTCCGAATTGCTGTTTTTCTCAATGTCAAAAGACACCCTGAGGTTATCAATAATGATGCTTTCTTTTTCATTGCCTAGGTTAAGACTGAATTGACGTAAGTATTGCCTCATGAAATTCCTCTTTGCTCAATAAGTAAATACCAAGCCTTGTGCCCATATCCGATAATCCCGTGCTATCAATGCCCAATCCTGATTCATCAAACATCATGATGACAAAGGGTAAGTTTTTTTGTACCAAGGTTGGCGCATTGATGCCCAAGCCAAGCGACTGCACAATAAAAGCATCAGCGCCATTGTCAAACAAGTCATAATTCCAAAGTTTAGAAATGGTGTTGTAACGAAGCGTGAAGGTGTAGTCACTGCCAAAAGCTTTGAAATATTGCACCTGGTATGGGTGGGCTGTTGTTTGTATTTGGTACATTAAAAAGCCCCTCCCATTTTACTCAAAATGCTCTCATTTTCTTTTTGCTTCTTGGGAATCGTGCGCCCATTGTTTATCGGTGTTGATGACTGTGTTTCAGAGCGCCCTTTTTTCTTGCTGTCTGCTGGTGACTTGCCTTGCCCTGTTGGTGATGAAACATTCATGCCACCGGCTATCATCGTCTCAACGATAAAAATTTCTCGTAAGCCAATGATAAACTCAGCGCTGTCATCATTTTTCTGTGCAACGCCAACACTGGTGATGAGCATGTCTTGGTAAGGTTGCAATCCAGTGCTAACTTCAATAGGCTCTCCTGTACGCTGTAGCATCAATAAGTCGTTGTAAGCTTGGCTCACCCGATTAGATGAGCCTGAGATGTCATTTAAAAAACTCAAGCCATCAGGCAGCCACGGCGCAATGGGTCGGGTTACTTGCCCTATCGTACTGGCGATTTCAGATGCAACCCGATTGACCGCATTAATGGCTTGCAATGGCACGGCAATCACATCCAAAGGCAGTGGCAGCTCTTTTAAGATGCCAAGCTCATCGCCGATGTATTGTTCAAATAAATCATAAGCCTCATACGACACCATGATGCCGCGAACCACCGCCTCTTTAGGCTCTAAGACAGCATGGTCAGCAATGTTCGCACCGCTTTCAACAGGGTTTTCAGTGGCACGCAATTTTGATTCGTGCAGCTCTTCTTTGGTCACATCAAAAACAAAAGAGCCAATGCTTCGGCTCTTCATACTGGCTTGTCCGCCAAAAAAGTTATCGAATAAACTCATGAAACCACCTTTCCGCCTTGATTGTTTGCGGCAATGGCAGCCGCTCGACCAATTGCATTACCGGTGGCACGACTGGCCACTTGGGCATTGTCGGTTTTGATGTTCACGGTTGTATTGACCACACTGCTGCTATTGCTGTTTCGCACCCCTGATAAAGAAGGCTTTGCAGCGCTCATGCCGCCTGCACCTGCAGACATACTGGCAGTGGTGCTACCAAATAAACTGCCAATCTTCGAGATGCCACTGCTAATGGTGCCAATAATGGAGCCAAACTTACTTGTCACCCAGTCGAAGGCAGCCTTAAATGGAGAAATAATGGCATCGGTTACCAGGCTAAATGTTGCTTTTAGCTTATCGACAAATGAAGTATTGCCATCACTCCAAATATTAAATAAACCAGTCACAAGATTAATCGCATCGGCAATAGGCTTGGTAATGATGCCAAACATTAAACCAAAGATGCCAGTTGCTACATCGACTACGCTTGATACGCTAGCCAATAGCGAGTTAAACCACTCCACGGCAGCGCCAATGGCTTCGCTAACGCCATTAATGATGCTATTCCACAAATCGCCTAGCCACTGTATTGTACCTTCTGCAAAATCAATCACCGCTTGCCACAGTGGTGCAAAAGCAGAATCACCTGTTTCCAAGAATTTAAAGAAATCATAAATCATGAAAATCAAGATGCCGATGGCCGTGATTAAAAAGCCAACAGGGTTCGCTGCAAAAGCAAAGCTAATCATGCGAGCAAAAGTCACGACTGCTTTACCAACGCTGACCAACATGGCAATGAATTTGAACAATGGCACCAAGGTAAAGGCTGCCAAAATAGCGACTTTGTATTCATTCAAAAAGCCAAGAATGGCCTTAATGCCGTTTTTAAAATTGGTAAAGAACTGGTCAATCGCTTCTTTGTTCAAATCAAGCCAAGCCAGCATCTCGCTCCAAAATTCACCAAATTGTGATTTGCCGCCATCCATATAGACCATGAAGTCATCGATAAGCAAAACTAACGCGGTGATGGCTGCAATAACCCAAAACACTGGGTTGGCAATAAACGCCAAAATCATGCCACGCTTAACAATCGCCAAAGCTACTGCGAGCAATAACAAGGCATTTTTCCAGCCAATGGTACCGCCCACAACTTTGTCAAAGAACCGAGCCACATTCACAATCACTTGAATGACTCGAAACAGCCACTCGACTACCTTTTGAATGCCTTGGGTAATGAGCTCTTTATTGGCAGAGAGAAACTGATTCACTGCGCCAATGCCTTCCATCATGGCTGGCAACATCCCAAAGGCGATTTTGGTCTTAATGGAGTCGTATGACTTACCCAGCTTGTCCGATGCTTCAATGTATTTTTTCGACTGCGCCAGCTCTTCTTTGGTGACGTCATACAATAAGCCTTTGGTTTTGGCTAGGTTTTCAGCATTGCGTATGGCACCATCAAAATACTTGGCAGTACCAAGCGCCACCGCGCCCAAAGCCGTCACTGCTACCGCTGCCACTTTGGTAACGGTAGCCAATGATGCTGAGAATTGCTTTACTTTTTCCGTATCGGCCTTCACGCCAAGCGCCACAAGAAATTCACCTAGTAGCATTTTTATCCCTTTCTACTTTCTCAGACAGGCGAATCTCTGCCAGTGCCTCATGCAAGCCTAACCAGTCATCAAGCGATACTTGATGCCACTCGGTCACGCTTGCATGCTTTGAAGTGATTGGCGACCAAACAAACCAATCTACGTCTGTTTGCCCGACTCGGCCATCAGAGCTTGAATCTTGTCCAGATTGATATTTTTGAGAAATTCGCCCCCATTGGGAAAAAAACGCCCAAAATGGAAAATTGCTCCTTTGAAAATCAGCTGCGTGATGTGATCCATGCGCTCGGCAAAATGATTATCAAAATCCATGGTTGCTGCGATTTTGCTTGCCTTGCCATTAACACTGGCGGTCACGCTGCCGAAGATAAAGTTTTCAATTTCAACAAAGCGCTCAGAGCCGATGCTTTCACATAGTTTTTCCATATCAATGCTTTGCTCACCAGTGCCCACGCTCAGGGCTGATCCAATAATGGCAATGGCTTTTTTTGCCATTGGGTAGGTTTTACTGGCACCGTAGCTTGATAGCTCATACTCAACATCGTCAATTTGAATCATTTCTGTGTTCATTACGGTTTACCCTTTGCAATATCGTAATCTAGTTTTGCGAATGCAATCACCCAAGTCATTTCGTTGTGGACATTGCCACGCGTAACGGTCGGTTTTTGTTCAAAATAGCCAGCCTCACCACGGTATGAGTCGCCATTAATCGTGTCTTTAAAAAACATATCAATCGGA
>JASLBZ010000221.1 GCA_030146285.1 Neisseriaceae bacterium
TCATTTGGCCAAAGACATGCAAACCGAACATCTTATTCATCTTGGGCATGCTCAAGCTTGATAATAAAATGGGCCAGTGTTAATGCCTGCATTTTGTGCATGGCGCTGGCTCGTTGAACTTCAACAGTTCTGATGGCAACATTCATTTTTTCTGCAATGGCTTTGTTGGTTAAGCCAGCAAATACCAAGCGCGATACCATTTGTTCCTTTGGGCTTAGGCTTTGAAACAAATTTTTGGTGGTGTCTTTTTGGTTCTTCTGTTGCAAGTGTTGTTCAGCCAAGGCTATGGCATTTTGCAGCTTTTCTTGTGAGACTGGTTTCTCTAAAAAATCAATTGCCCCTTGTTTTAAAAGACCCACCGCGGTGGCAATGTCACCATGGCCTGTTAAAAAAATAACAGCCAAGGGCAGGTTTTGATCTTGTATGATTTGAAACAACTCTTGGCCTGTTAGATGCGGCATGCGCATGTCTAAAATAACAATGGCAGCCTGTAATGTATCGGCGTGATCTAAAAAATCCTGCCCATTTTGCCAAGTTAAGCTATTTTTTTGTAAACTGTCCAACAAGAACTGGCAAGCTTCTCTAACGGAAGCATTATCGTCAATAATGTGTATGGGGAACATGCGGTTACTTTCCTGCTCGGTGAATATTTTGGGTTAATACAATGCTAACACAAGCGCCACAGATGCCATCTTGGCGATTACTCAGCTGTAAACTGGCACCAATAGACAACAACAAACGCTCACAGATAACCAATCCTAAGCCCAAACCGGTTGGCTTACTGCTTTTGAAGGGCACAAACGGAAAATCCAAGCGCTCTTGGCTAAAGCCACCTGCATCATCCATGATATTCAGTTGAATTGCTTTGCTTTTGGGCAAGGCTTGCACTTGAATCACAATATTTTGGGCTTTTTGTTGTTTGCTGTTGAGCAAGCAATTCATCAATACTTGTTCTAAAATACTCGGTGAAGTATGAAACACTAGGTCTTTGGGTACTTGGTTCTCAATCAATAAACTGTGTTGCTTGTGCTGGATGTGAAAAAACTGAATGCATTTTTCAATATTGGCATGCAATATGCAATCTTGAAATTGATCTTGTATTTGCGGCTTGGAAAAGGCACGCAAATTCTGGATGATGTCCACGCTTCGCAATACCTGTTCAATAATTTTTCTTTGTGCTTGTTGAATGCCTTCGGTATTGTCTATTTTTTGTAAACGCAACAGTGAACCATCGGCATAGCTTTGGATAACAGCCAAAGGTTGGTTGATTTCATGGGCAATACCAGAAGCCATTTCACCCAGTAAATTCATGCGGTCCGCTTGTGCCATCAATTCTTCATAGTCCCTGACTTGGCGATAGGCTTTGCGCAATTTCTTTTGGCGTTGGTGTGCCAAAATCGACATCCAAGCTGTATTCAGTAGCAATAACAACAAAGTCACCAAGGCGCTGCCGACCAACCAATAATTTTGGCGTAGCCACATGTGAAAGCTTTGCAAGATATTGCGTTGGTCTGGGTGTTGGTAAATGGCTCGCAAGACATCTTCAGCGGCTTGTGAGGTGACTGGCGGTGTCCATTGTGGCATGTCTTGAGGTTGTGGGCTGAGCAAAAACTGACTCATGTGCTTGGCTAAGGCATTCGGAACGGATGGTAAAGCGGCCAATGCCCAGCTAGGCAAAAGATGGCTGCTGCTGGCACAATTGCTGGGGATGGTTACAGGGTTGAGCAAGCGAAATTGTTTGGCTTGAATGGCATTGTTTTGTTGCATTTCTTCCATCAAACAAACGGGTGCGATGGCTGCATCCACTTCTTGTTGCTGCAGTTTGATTAATACTTGATCGATGGGATAACCAGTGAAAACGATTTGGTAATCTTGCTTTTCTCTTAAGCTGGCATCCTGTAATAATTTGTATCCCAGTAAATAACCACCAAAAGCATTTTCAGCCACGGCGGCAATTTTTTTATGGCGCAAATCAGCGATATTTTGAATGTCGGCATTTTGATTGACCCAAATGGCCGTGCCCACTTCTTCGCCTGCACTGACATTTTGGGTGTTAGCAGATTCCAAATTGGCCAAAAGGCGTAAAGGCATTTCTTGTTGAATGCTTAAAAACCCTGTTTGAGGCGCCAAAATAAAATCCAACTTGCTGTCATGGGCGGCATCATTCAGTTGGGCCAAATTCAATGGCACCAGAATAAATTGTTCGTTTAGCCATTGCGTGTGCAGGTGGTTAAGCCACGGATTCCATTTGTTTTCTGCCGCTTCAATGCCACGAGGAGCCAAAATGCCAACATACCATGTTTTGGCATCAATATTGGCAGACAACGTGCCTAAAAACAGAAATAAAAACACACATCGAATGAAGTTCACTTGCTTCAAAGCCTTGTCCTAAGTCAATAACTGCGTGGTTATGTGGTTTTCCACAATAGGGCGATTGCTGTGCATCCGCGATAATGATTTCAAGGTCAAAATGAATAATAATTTTAGCGAATCATTGCCAAGGAATACAAGATGAAACGACTCACGACAACCCTTATTGCTGGTGCGGTAGTGCTGGCTATTGGTTATGGCGGCGCATTAATCATACCGCATAGCCGCATTCAAACGGTAGACAATCATGTCGACTTAACCGACAGCGAACTGATTGCTCGTGGTGCATACATTGCTAAATTGGCTGATTGTGCAGCTTGCCATACGGTTCCTGGTGAAAAGTCTTATGCCGGAGGTTTGGCGATGCAAACACCATTGGGCGCCATTTACTCAACCAACATCACACCAGACAAAACCA
>JASLBZ010000013.1 GCA_030146285.1 Neisseriaceae bacterium
AGACTTCCAATCAGCTAATCATGATCAACAACAAATTCGTAAAATGCTGAACTTATTAGAAACTGATGAGAGCCGTATTAAAACAAATTCTAGCCAAACTGGCAAGTGTTTATTGGTTTTATTTCAATAGTATTAATTAAGTTGTTCTTTTTAATCACATCTTAATTGTCAGCACTTCAGTACAAAACCATATTATCATTCACTATCTTCACGCAGCTCTTTTGGTAAAACAAAGATAACATTCTCTTCAACACCATCTAACTCAGTTAAAGCATCATGTCCCCAAGCTTGTACTTGCGCAATGACTTCTTGAATTAAGACTTCTGGTGCAGAAGCACCAGCGGTAATACCAATGCTGTTTTTACCAACAAACCATTCTGGCTGCAAATAACTGGCATTGTCCACCATATAAGCGTCCACACCCAAAAGTGCTGCCACTTCACGCAAACGATTGCTATTAGAGCTATTGGGTGAACCCACCACCACCACCACATCACAACTTTGCGTTAACTTCTTAACAGCATCTTGGCGGTTTTGTGTGGCATAACAAATGTCTTCTTTTTTAGGGCTTTTAATCAGTGGGAAGCGCTCTTTTAAAGCAGTAATAATATCCAGCGTCTCATCAACCGATAAAGTCGTTTGGCTAACGTGCGCTAGCTTGCTTTCATCAATCACAACCAAGTCGGCCACATCAGCAGCAGTTTCCACCAAAAGCATACCGCCTTCACGTACCTGCCCCATCGTGCCTTCTACTTCAGGGTGCCCTTTGTGGCCAATCATGATGATTTGGTATTCTTCCTCATTCAAGCGTTGTACTTGTTTGTGAACCTTGGTCACCAATGGGCAAGTGGCATCAAAAATTTTAAAGCCACGCGATATGGCTTCTTCTTGCACTGCCAATGACACGCCATGCGCTGAATAAATTAAAATAGAGTCTTCGGGTACATCAGACAATTCTTCAATAAAAATTGCGCCTTTTTCACGCAAGCCATCCACAACAAATTTATTGTGCACCACTTCATGACGCACATAAATAGGTGCACCATAGGTTTCTAATGCACGTTCTACGATGCTAATGGCGCGGTCAACACCAGCACAAAATCCACGAGGATTGGCTAATTGAATGGTTTTTTCCATGTGATTTCTTCTTCAAAATAAAAGGCCACCCACTAAGGCGGCCTTGAATGCATTGCTTACGATGCCACTTTCTTAGGCTGCCTGAACATGTCAATAATCAAACATGCTGCACCCACACAAATAAAGCAATCGGCTAAATTAAAGGCAGGATAATACCAGCTTTGGTAATAAAACAATAAAAAATCAGTAACATGCCCATGAACAATGCGGTCAACCACATTGCCAATGGCACCACCGATAATCATCGCCGCACCCCATTTGCCCCAAGTACCAAATTCATTGGTAACAATGGCGCGCGCCAAATAAGCACTGACCACAAAGGCCAAGACCATAAAGAAATATTTTTGCCAACCGCCAGCATCGGCTAAAAAGCTAAATGCCGCACCTGGATTGAATACCAAGGTCAAATCGAAAAAATTGGGGATAACATTCAATCTTTCCATAAATGTGAAGTGACCAATCACCCACGCTTTGGTGATTTGATCCAAAATCAAAGCGACGGCTGCCATGATCCAATATTGTTTGGCCGCTAAAATGGATTGTTTCATAGTCTTCTTAAATATAGGCAACTAACATTAAAAAGCATGCTCAGGAAAAACCATCCCAAGCATGCTCAGTGACTTATGCAAATTGACGAACTTCGCCTGCACCTTCGATGTTATCAATACAACGACCACACACACTGGCATGCTCTTCATTTTGACCCACATCATCAGTGTAATGCCAGCAACGCTCACACTTCTCACCGCTAGCAGCAACAGCTGTGATTTGCAACTCATCGGCATCTGCAATTTCAATGCTGGATACCAAGAAAGCAAAACGCAATTCTTCACCCATATTGCGAAGAACATCTGCCACATCTTTTGGTGCACCAATGCGAACAGCAGCTTGCAATGAAGAACCAATCACTTCACTTGAACGCAAAGCTTCAATTTCTTTATTCACAGCCAAACGCACTGCACGAATGGCGTCCCAAGTGGCAATCAAAGCTGCCTCATCTGCCAATTCTGGAATCTCATGGTAAGTATGGTATAGCACGCTATCATTGCCATCTTCGGTTAGGATTTCCCACACTTCATCTGCCGTAAAGCACAAAATTGGACCCAATAACAATACCAAGCTGCGGGTAATGTGATGCAATGCTGTTTGTGCACTGCGACGAGCATGGCTATTGGCCTGCGTGGTGTACAAACGGTCTTTTAGAATGTCTAAATAGAAAGCACCCATCTCTTCCGAACAGAACTGTACAATTTCTTGAACCGCAACGTGGAAAGTATAGCGAGGATAGATATCGTCTTTTAGTTTGTCTTGTAATTGCTTAGCCAATACCAAAGCATAGCGATCCAAAGACAACATGTCTTCTGGCGCCACAGCATTTTCTTTTGGATTAAAATCCGACAAGTTAGCCAATAAGAAGCGCAAAGTATTGCGCAAACGACGGTAGCTTTCAGATACGCGTTTTAAAATCTCTTTTGATAAAGACAATTCGCCTGAATAATCCGAAGAAGCCACCCACAAGCGCAAGATATCTGCACCCAAAGTATCGCAAATCTCTTGTGGCTCAATGCCATTACCCAAAGATTTTGACATTTTGTAGCCTTTTTCATCGACCACAAAACCATGGGTTAACAAACCTTCATAAGGTGCACGACCAGTCGTAGCACAAGACGTTAACAATGAAGATTGGAACCAACCACGATGTTGGTCACTGCCTTCTAGG
>JASLBZ010000025.1 GCA_030146285.1 Neisseriaceae bacterium
ACTGGTGGTCTGATAAATCGGTACTGCTACCGATTTGGTGGTTGGGTCAATAGTATAGCCCGCATGCAGTGCAGCTGTTTCTTGTTTCATATTTTTTCCTTATAGTTTATCTGCTCTTTGAAGTCTAAACCAATATAGCATTATCCATTGTATTTGGCAGTATCTTGGAGCGTAAAATAGCATTTTATTCATACCCATTGCTTGTATGCTTATATCCAAACGATGGTATGTGATGAATGTAAAATTGTGCATTAAGGCTTTGCGATTTCGGTTCTGGCTTTGAAAAGCGTTATAATGCTTGCTTTTTCTTTTGCGTTAAATCAGTCAATGAAATTACAAAAACAAACAATGTCCATGCTCACTGCTGTGGTGATTTTAATGTTGGTGCCAATCGCGGCTTGGATCAGTGCTTGGCATTGGCAAAACCAAGTCATTGATCGCTTAGATTCATGGATTCTCTTAACGAACAGTGCCGCGATACCGTATGGTATTTTTAGTATTTTGGTGTTTTGTGGTTTATTGTATTATTATGTGCGCCCCAAAACACCCAAAACAGCATTGCTGTGCTTGGGCATATTGGCAAGTGGTGTTTTAGCAGGACAAGTGGCAAAAGTGGTGGTTAAAAATGCCGTAGAAGAGCCTAGACCATATGTGCAATGGTTAGATAACAATAAAGTCATCAGCACGGGTGTCTTTTACGGTATGGACCGTGGAGAACGAAAGGACTGGCTGATTGAGCATGAAAATGGCTTGAGTATTGTGCCCGAGGCTTTGCAAAAGCATTGGCAAAATGAGGTGGGCTATGCTTTTCCATCTGGGCACAGTTTGTTTGCGGCCACGTGGGCATTGTTGGTCGTGGGCTTATTGTGGCCGCGACGCCAATACTTTCAGGCTGCCATTGTCATGACTTGGGCGATGGGTGTATTGATCAGTCGTTTATTTTTAGGCATGCATTGGCCAATTGATTTGTTGGTTGCTGTGGTGATTAGCGGTATCATTGCAATGCCGTGCGTGTGGTTGATTGAACGCCAGTTATCCAAAAAAATTAACAAATAAACATTAGCAATATTTTGCAGAAAGCAAACATGCAACAAGATTACCAACAGCAATTAGCAGACAAAGTCACTTATGTGCAGGATTTGTGCCATGACTTGGTTATTCCAGAGATTCAGGTTTTTGCATCTGAACCCGAGTATTTTCGCATGCGTGCTGAGTTCCGAATTTGGCACGAAGGCGATGATTGTTGTTATGCCATGTTTGAACGTGGTCAAAAAGCCAGTTTTGACAGCATTATTCGTTTGGAAACTTTTCCCGTTGCTTGTCGCAGCATCAATGATTTAATGCCCCTTTTGTTGGAGAAAATTAAACCCATTGCTCTGTTAAAAAACCGTTTGTTTCAAGTAGAGTTTTTGGCAACCTTAAGCGGTGATATGTTGGTCACTTTGATTTACCATCGCCGTTTGGATGATGCTTGGCGCGCAGAAGCACAAGCACTGGCCAAGCAATTGAATATTGCGATTATTGGCCGCAGTCGTGGCCAAAAAGTGGTATTAGAGCGTGACTTTGTGGTGGAAAACCTAACGGTGAACGAAGAGTCATTTGCATACCAACAAATTGAAGGTGGATTCACGCAACCCAATGCCAATATGTGCCAAAACATGTTGTCTTGGGCTTGTGATCAGGCCAGCCACATTCAAAAAGGCGATATGTTGGAGCTGTATTGTGGCAATGGCAATTTCACTTTGCCACTGTCGCGCCACTTCAATCAGGTATTGGCAACCGAGGTTTCGAAAACATCGGTTCAGGCTGCGAAGTGGAATATTGAAAAAAATCAGATTAATAATATTGCGATTGCCCGTTTGTCTGCTGAAGAATTTACTGAAGCTTACCAACAAGAACGTGGTTTTAGACGTTTGGAAGAAGCCAATATTCGCATTCAAGATTATGATTTTTCTACCATATTTGTAGATCCGCCGCGTGCAGGTGTGGATGATGAAACCTTGAAGTTGGTGGCAACGTTTGAAAATGTCTTGTACATTTCATGCAATCCTGTGACATTGCACAGCAATTTGCAAGCCTTGTGTCAAACCCATGAAATCGTCAGCATGGCGTTGTTTGACCAATTCCCATTTACACATCACATTGAGTCCGGTGTGTGGCTGCGGAAAAAATCCGTTTAAATGATCCATAAAAAACCAGCCCATTGCTTAGGGCTGGTTTTTTCATGTTGGTTGCTTTTCAGTATTCAAGGTGCTAAGCCACCTTTATCAACCGTTTCTCTGACCATCATCAGGTTTTCTGGTGTGACATGAATAATACCCTCGCCAGGCACATCAATCTCGGCAATCATAAACAAAGCCAAAGTGGTTAAGGCAGGAAAAGTCATGACCAAGAGAAAATGACCACGTGCACCACGAATATTGTAACCAATTAAAAAATTAGAACAAAGGGCAAATAAGCCCAATAAAATCCAAGCAGCACTGGGGATTTGGCGTCGCCAACTGGACATGGTTTTTTGTTGGGCCGTATACAAATCATTCACCGCGCTTAAAATCGAAGCATTGATTGGATTGGGCTTGGCTTTGGCTATATCACTGACATAAAGCCACATTTTGGTTTGCATTTTAATCGAATCCAAGCGCGCTTGGGCCCGCTGATTTTTATCGGTCGCAGTATAAAACAAAATCCGCAAACTCAAATAATCTTGTAAATACATTTCGCCCACTTCTTGGTGCGCTACCGTGTCCAGTAAGGATGTGCGTTGAAAAGCATTGCCAATAGCAATGGCTTCATTTTCTTCAGCTGCAAAACGGGTATTGTAACCACTGATGGCAATGGTTAATAAAAAGCCGATTAACAAACCAAACAACGATAAGATAGCACCCAAAACCAATTTAACTTCATCGTTACCTGAATCCGACTTATCCTGTTTGTACCACCACCATTTTTTACCCAAAATAGCAGCAAGACCCAATACGATAATTGAAATGGCCAAAGTCGCATAAGAAGTACTGCCCAGTTGCAATTGCATCAGTTGGAAAGACTCGAAAAAGTTGAAATTCATAACAGGATTCCAAAGATAAATGAAGTTATCGCTTATTAAATGTGCATAAAATAAGATGTGCGACTATCATATTTCTTTTTAAGGTGTTTGTGGAATATTATTGAGTGATTTGATATCCATGATTCATGCGGTATTGAGTCATTAGACATTGATTTTACAAAAGATTCTATAATGGAGGGTTACTTGATGACGACACTAGATGTGAAGAATCATGAAAAAAGGTTAGATAACCGCTTTTTTTATTTGATTTTTTTACTATGCCCAACATTTTTATCTTTGTTACTTGGCGAGTATGATTTTTTTGTCATTGGTGCTTTTAATTTTTTTGGACTTTTGCCTGCATTTTTGACAGCTAAATTGTCCTTGTCTCTTAAAGATAAATTAAAATTCCAATCTAAAATTAAATGGGTATTTTGGAGTTCATTTTTTGGAACAGTGACTACTTTTTTAGAAATCATGTTTTTCCTAGTCATCAATGCTCATAAACCATCTGAAGTGTTGTTTACATTACCCCTTATGGGGGCTGCAGCAGCTTTTGTCGCTTCGTCATTCATTGTACTTATTGAGTGGAAGATGAATCGCCTCCAATCACCACTGAAGTAGTACAGGCATGAATCACCACAATCAAAAAGTCGTTATCGTTTTTTGCGAATAAGGGCTTGAAAGATTGAAAGTGGCTATTGCCGGCCTACAGCCGAGTAAACAATTGGCTGTAAAGAGTGTCATTGCAAAGTGATTTTCGGCTGTAAGCCGCATGAATAAAAATCAGTAAGCCTGCAAAATATGCAGGCTACCTTTTTAATGTGAAACGTTGATTAAATCAAATTCCCATGGCGTGACGAATCAATTGGGTTTTGAACCATGGTAGTTTATTCACCAAACTTAAGCCTAAATTGCGTACTTGGCTGATACCAGGTACTTGTTGATTGGCAAATAAATGAAACAAACCATCACAACCCAGTTGCATGGTACGAACTGATGCCAAGCGGTTTTGGTGGTATTGTTGCAATTGTTGCTGCGCCCCCAAATTGGTGGTGGCACGCGATAATATTTTAGATAATTCAATCACATCGCCAAAGCCCAGATTCACACCTTGACCTGCTAATGGGTGAATGGTGTGCGCTGCATCGCCAATCAGTGCTAAGCGAGTGCCAATGGTGGTTTCAGGACGCCTTAATACCAACTCAAAAGCATGGGCAGGGCTGATGCATTCTAAATCCCCCAGCATATGCTCACCTTGCTCCGCGACTGCACCAGCCAGTTCTTGTGAACTTAAAGATAACAAACGCTCAGGCTCAGAGGTTGACCAAACAATGGAAATATTGTTGTCCGGCATCGGTAAGTAAGCCAAGACTTCGCCATTTTTAAACCATTGATAAGCTGTGCCATGATGGGGTTTTTGGGCATGAAAATTCGCAACCACACCAAAGTGATGGTAAGGGTCTGCAATGGTTTTGATTTTGGCTTGTTCACGCACCCAAGAATGTGCACCATCGGCACCAATGATTAATTTACTGTGTAATGTTAAACCACTTTCTAGCACTACAGTGGCTTGGTTCATATCCGTTTGAATGCTTGTAGCGCGTTCTGGTAATACGGTAATCCAATTTTCATCAAATTGCTGCCAGATACTGGCCAATAACCAACGATTTTCGACAATGTAAGTCAAATTGTTGCTGTCAGTGTCTTTGCTGGTAAATTCAATTTGGCCTTGGTTGTCTCCCATGACACACATATTAGAAACCGTTTGTACGCGAGAAGCATCTGGCCAAGCATTTAAATCTTGTAAAAAAGCTTGGTTGGCCGGGCTAATGGCAAAAATACGGGCATCCCAATTGTTCAATAAGGCAGATTTGTCAGTGGTGGCAGGGCGGATTTCCAAAAGGGCCACCCGTTTTTGTTGTTGTTGTAAGGACAATGCCATGGCCGCACCAACCAAACCACCGCCAATAATGACCACATCTACATTCAGCATTTTCGACATGTTGTCACCTTTCAAGCCATTAAAGACCGTAAATTAAGTGTTTCGTAAATTTTTTGCGACCATTGGGAAAAATATCCAAAGCCGCCATAACCGTACCACGCGCCAATTTTAATGGCGTGCTCGGGTGGTCAAATACCGTGACCAAACTGTGGGTAAAACCCACGATACTGTGTGCATCAAAACTGCGTTTGATGCCATATTTTTTGCCCAAATGCTCATCATGTAACGCATGGTCTTGTTGGAATGCTTGGCTGAGGACTTGGGCATCACGCACACCTAAGTTTAAGCCTTGTGCCGCCACAGGGTGCATGGTTTGTGCCGCATTGCCAATACAAATCACGCGATTGCTGTGAACTTGGTTTAATTGTTTTAGTACCAGAGGAAAGCTGGCAATGTCATCTATGCTGGCCACTTCACCCAAACGCGAGCCAAAGGCGCTTGTGAATGCAGTGATTAATTGTTGCTGATCCATTTGTTTTAAGGCCGCCACATCTTGTGGTGAACGTGTCCAAATTAATCGGTAAGCATCGTAGTAAGGCAAGAGCGCCATTGGGCCAACATCACAAAAACGCTCAAAAGCAATCCCTGTTGTCGGTGTTTTAAAGCGAACAGTGCTGACCAAGGCGGTTTGTTCGTAATGGTATTCATGGCGCTTAATACCGTGTAAATGATTGGTTAGGTCGCCACCTTCTGCCAAGATTAACCAACGACAGCTGATGCTGTGACCATTGTTTAATTCCACTTGTGCCATTTGGCTTAAGCTGGTGATTTTTTTTACCGGCGATTGCCACAAAACGGGCACGTTATGGATACTTAAAGCAGATTCACAGGCTTGCAAAAGATGTTTGTAGTCGACAACTTTGCCCAATAGTGGCAGTTTCATGTCGCTAGCACGCAGCAAGGTGCGACCAAATGCATTTTGTTGTGAAACATGAACTTCATTGATGGTAGTTAGTTGGGCTGCATCCAAAGGCACACCGGCACTTAAAAATGCTTGTAAGCTATTGTAAGACAGAGCCAATGTGCGTTTGTCAGTTGCCTCTGTACCTTGTGGGCGCGCCTCTACCAACAAAACATCATGACCTTGTTTTTTTAAGTTCAATGCCATTAAAGCACCAACAGGGCCTGCGCCAACCACAATAATTTGGCTGTGAATCGGGATTGTGTTCATGTTTATCAGCTTTTAAAAAACCATCATTTAAGCTGCTATTGTATCGTAAAAAAGCTTCGTGTATTTGATGTAGCTAAAGTCAGCTAGAGTCTTTATGTCCATAAAATTGTTTTATATTAAGTTTTTGCTCGAAATAGTTTTTTTGATATTGATTTGGAATTTATTTGTGAGGCTGTTTGTTTTGTATTAAGACGCTTTTTTGATGAAGAAATGGCATAGATTGTGTACAGGTTGCCTTTATCATGCGGTGAAATTTGGTACACTGAAGGCTTACGAAGGAGTGATGATGGCAACGTGGCAAGATTTTTTAGAAACCGAACAAAAGCAAACTTATTTTCAAGCGTTATTGGCTAAGATAGCAGCCACAAGGGCTGCTGGAGACTGCATATTTCCGCCTGAAAATGATGTTTTCAACGCTTTTTTGAGCACTGATTTTAACCAAGTTAAAGTGGTTATCTTAGGGCAAGATCCATACCATGATGTGAATCAGGCACATGGCTTGGCTTTTTCTGTACAAAAAGGCATTGCCATCCCACCATCGCTTCGCAATATGTACAAAGAATTGAGTACGGACATTGTTGGTTTTAAAAGTCCAAGTCATGGGCATTTGCAAGAATGGGCCAATCAAGGTGTCTTGTTGTTGAACAATGTTTTAACTGTGAATGCTCATCAGGCTAACTCGCATGCCAATTGGGGGTGGGAGACATTCACGGACCACGCCATTGAGTTCATTAACCAAGAACAAAAACATGTTGTGTTTTTATTGTGGGGGAAAACAGCGCAGAAAAAAGGTGCAAAAATTGATGTCAACAAACACTTGGTTCTGACTGCTCCGCATCCATCGCCGCTGTCTTCTTATCGGGGATTTTTTGGTTGTCAGCATTTTTCCAAAGCCAATGCCTATTTAGAACAACATGGCAAAACGCCAATTCATTGGCAAGTTAGCGAATAAACATGAAGTTAAATGAACAGCAGCAAGCTGCAATTGAATATTTGGGCGGTCCTCTTTTGGTTCTAGCTGGTGCTGGCAGTGGTAAAACGCGGGTGATTACCCAAAAAATTGCGTACA
>JASLBZ010000048.1 GCA_030146285.1 Neisseriaceae bacterium
AACCTACGAATGCTGGAATCAAAATCCAGTGCCTTACCACTTGGCGACACCCCAATTTTTATATCATTTCAAGTACTGGTTGAGTATCTAAACCTTTAACCAAGTATGCTTCAAATGACTTTGAAACTGTCTCATAAACTAGCTGAGCGTCGCATTCTAAATCAAAGTTGAGAAAGATGCAAGCCCCAGATCCAGTCATTATTGAATTTCCAAATTTGGACAACTCTGCTAATGCTGCTTTTACTTCTGGGTACTCAGCGCAAACAACCTCTTGCATATCGTTGCGTTGTGGTTGTGTTGTTTCGAGAGCACGCATTATGCAAGGTTTAGAATTTCGTGTCAACAGTTTATTTGAAAATATTTTAGAAGTGGTTACATGGACATCAGGCTTGATCACGACATACCATTGATTTTGTAAAGAAACTGGTGTCAAAATCTCACCAATTCCCGATGCAAAAGAATTTTTTCCATACACAAAAAACGGCACGTCCGCACCCAAAGTCACAGCCAGCTGAATCAAATCTTCAGTATTCAGTTGCAAATTCCACCATTGATTTAAGACCAAAAGCACTGTAGCAGCATCTGAACTGCCACCGCCTAAGCCGCCACCCATCGGAATTTTTTTATCAACCCAAATATCAACACCCTGTTTTTGACCTTCAGGCTGCCTATCTTGTAATAGTTTTGCTGCCCTAAAACTTAAATCTTGCTCAGCAAGAACACCCTCAATCAAAGTATGCAACACAATTTGACTGTCATCTCTTAACCTAAAGTACAAAGTATCGTGCAACCCAATGTATCGAAAAACAGTTTCTAACAAGTGATAACCATCTTCTCGTTGCCCAACGATATGCAGCATTAAATTCAACTTGGCTGGCGCAGGAAAAGCACAAGCATCATCTGGGATGCCATATTGCTTGCGAAATAATGCACTGTCTTGCCACATACTAACCCTCTCTTGCTTCACACTTCTTGATTTGCAAATTGTCAGCTGCCACAAAATGACTGAACACCAAGCGAATGCTTAATTCATCGTTACTTAAACTCAACTCTTTAGGTGTAATGCCATCGGCTGCCATTTGGCGGCGAATGTTCCAGCCCGATTGATTCAAGCTGCCATCTGGCAACAATTGGTATGCTTCTGTATCAACCCACTTTCCCATTAACCATTTGTCCAAATGTGACAATGGCACAGGAAAGCCCATTAACTGCTCACTGAGCTCTTCTGCACTGTTAGCCGCATAACGCTCACCATTGGCTGCAATGGCAATCACACCAGCAGTATCTTGACACAACTCCCCAACAGTATTGCCAAGAGGTGTGCTCACGCTAATGGTTTGTACGCTGGCTTGACTGGACCAATCAAAATTGGCGTAAGAGCCTTTGTCTTTCACTTTCACTGCCAAGCGCCCATCGGCATCAAAGTAATATGGCGTATTGTCACTTTGTTGCCAAGCGTCACGGCTCATCCATGTGCCCGTTGTACAGGCCGATAACAAAGTTGCCAGCAACAACGTGCTGGCCAAATGTTTCAATTTCATTGTTAACCTTAATTGTTTGTCTTTTTATCTTTGAGTCTTGTTGTCTTGAGGCACTTGAACTTCGACTTCAGTAGGCACGGTGGTTTTCTCTGGCACCACACCAAATCGGTGCATTGTCTTCTCTAACAAGGTTTTCTTGGCACGCTTGCTGCTAAAAGGCGACACCTCAGTTTGTGCCAAGCCTTTTTGCCAAACATCTATTGCTTGTCTGTGCTGCCCCATTTGCCAATAAACCTCACCCAAATGCGCTGCCACATCATCATTCGGCATCGCAGCATAGGCTTGCTCTAAATAATACCGCGCTTTAACCAAATTATTTGTCTTGTAATAAGCCCAACCCAAGCTATCCAATACATGCGGAGCATCTGGCAGCTTTGCATGGGCTTGCTCGATCAATTGGAAACCTTCATCCACCGTATCACGCTCATCTAACAAGGTATAGCCTAAAGCATTCATGCCCTCTGGGTCACCTGGCTTCATCTGCAAATATTGACGCATGTCCACCACTGCTGAATCATGTAAATCCATTACATCCGATTTGTACAAAGCTCTTTGGTAATAGGCTTGTGCTAATAAATCGGAATCCGTTTTGGGGTCTTTTGCCATTTTATCAATCAAGGCATTAAAACCAGCCAAAGTATCTTTGGCATTTTCACGCGTTGCCAAGTCAACAAAAGTCAATTGTAAGTAATCAACCACGCCAAAAATACTGCCCGTGCTTGGGTCTAATTTAGAAGCAGCCTGTAAGTGTGTTCTCAAATCTTTCCAATTGCCTTTGTCCACCGCAGCAGAAGCCAACAACATGTTTTTATCGAATGCAAATCGTGGTGATGTAATGCGCTCAGCCCAAAAACCACCTTTTTGGGCATTGTTATCCCGAAAAGCGAATACCGACATCATAATGGCAGCACGGCTCTTTTGATCGGCATTGCCCAAACCATAGGCACGCTCATAAAAACCATCGACAAGAGCCTGTGGCTCTTTGCGTTGTTTGGCCAAAAATCCAGCTTGAATCAATAAATCGGCATTAGGATTATTGGCCAAACTTTTGGTAATCAACTCATAGGCTTTTTCATTGTCTTTGCGCTTAAGATACACTTCAATCTCAACAATCTGCCACATATTTGAGAGCTTATCGCTGGGCGTTGATTTGAAAAAATCTACCAACACATCCGGTTGCTTTTGCGCTAACAAGGTTAATGCCAACTGAGTCGCCGGGCGAATATCCGTGTCTGCCGCCGCGAGGCGCTTTAAGGCATTGATGCCATTTCGCCTATTGCCATCGGCAGATGAATACAAAACATCGGCAATGGCAGCTTCTGGTAAATCAGGGTATTTCAATGCTTGTTGGTGTACTGTTTTATTGCCCAAATGCACCACATCTGGGTTTTCCAAGCTTAACTGTGCCACTTGCAAAAACATACGTCGCACTTGAAATTCGGTGGCATTTTCCAACAATGAGCCCAATGGAGGAAAGATATTGTCTGTTTTGCCCACACGAACATCACGCTCCCACAGCATTTGTTTTTGCGATGCTGAAGGTATTGGTTCAAACTTTGCCCATTCTTCTAGCGCTTGATTGGCCAAATCAAACGCCTTATTCTCCAATGCGATGTCCACTGCTCGCTCGGCAATATCAGGCGATTGGCTGCGTGCTAACAACACTTGATAAGACAGCATGGCAGGCAATGTATCGCCTTGCTCATAAGCCATTTCACTCATGAGCAAACCAAAAACATTGTCCGCACGTTGCGACACCACTTGTAATCGCATCACTTCAGCCGCATCTTCTTGTTCTTGGGCGCTAAGCTCTGAACCTTTTTTGACAATTGGTTTTTTTAAGACAACGCGCGGTTCATTGTGAATGGTTGCCTCAGTGTTGTTTTCACTGTGCGCTTCAGTTTGCGCAAAAGCAGTGTAAGAAGTTGAAAACAAAGCCATTGAAATAATTGTTTGAGCAAATAAACGTTTGAATGGTGGCATCAGATAAGCATTCTTTGTTATGTTTGAATAAGTTCACTTTACCACAATCACAGTATTTTTTGATAAGTAGGATCGTGCAAAAAACACTTTGTCATGTGTAGGCGCATTCTGACAAATGAAGTAGACTCAATCTTGCTGCTGTTTGTTTTTTGCTTTTTATTAAATGTTTTTTATTTATTGATATTGGCCCCGTTAACCTATGCCTGAATTACCTGAAGTTGAAACCACCAAAAATGGCATTACGCCGCACATTTTGAACAAAACAATCAGCTCTGTGCTGGTGCACCAATCCAAATTGCGCTGGCGCATTCCCGACGATTTGTCTGAAAAATTAAGCTCATTAACAGTGCTTAAAATTGAACGGCGTGCCAAATACCTCTTAATAGAATTTACCACAGGAACCTTAATCATTCATCTAGGCATGTCAGGAAGCTTACGGGTTTATCTACCCGATGAGGCAACTGATGCAAAAAAACATGACCATGTAGAATGGTATTTTTCTGATGGAACAGTAATGCGTTACCATGATCCACGTCGCTTTGGTGCTGTTTTGTGGTTTGAAGGTGCGATAGAATTTCATCCACTACTAGAAAAACTAGGTCCAGAACCACTATCAGAAGCATTTACCGCTTCGTATCTGTTTGAAAAACTACAAAAACAAAAGCGCATGCTTAAAATGGCGATTATGGACAATGCTGTTGTGGTCGGTGTTGGTAATATTTACGCCAACGAATCCTTATTTGCCAGTAATTTATTACCCACTCGCCCAGCCAATCAAATAACGCTTGAAGAGTGCACTCGACTCGTTGGTAATATTAAAAACATTTTACAAGCTGCCATTGCCGCAGGCGGCAGTACTTTACGAGACTTTGTGAACAGCGATGGTACCAGTGGCTATTTTCAACAAAGCTACCATGTTTACGGTCGCCAAGGCATGTTGTGCCACGTCTGCCAAGACACCATTGCCAATCAAAAAATTGGACAACGTGCGAGCTTTTATTGCCCAACTTGCCAACACTGAATAATATAGAAACACATGGAAAAAATGCAAAACCACGCCCACTTGATAAACACCAAGAAAGTCAGCTTATTGACTCGCTGCAAACGATCGTGGCTTTTATTATGCTGGCTTTGCCAACAACTGCGAATTTTTGGCAAAAAATATGATCGTGATAACAACCCCAATAAACGCATCAAACAAAAACAAGCCGCTGATGCCATTTTAAAAGCATTGAATATCCAAGTACAGGTTCACGGTTTAGAACATTTTGCCAAACAAAAAAGCTTAATCGTTTCTAACCACGCTTCTTGGATGGATGTCTTTGTTTTACTTTCGATTAGCCCCATGAGTTTTATTGCCAAACAAGAGATCAGCAAATGGCCACTGATTGGTCGCATTGTTCGCAATGGTGGAACAGTCTTTATTAACCGCAACAACCGCAAAGATTCAGCCAAAATCAATCACATTATTACTGAGCATCTGCAGCAAAATGCTGCGGTGGCATTTTTTCCTGAAGCAGGCATTGCTGATGGCAAAAACATTCAACCTTTTAAGGCTGCCTTATTTCAGTCTGCCTTAGACAGTGATGCACTCACCCAGCCGGTGACCATTAATTATATGAATCAAGACAACAGCCATAATGATGCTGCCATTTATGATGATTCTGTCAATTTACTGCAATCGTTGTGGCGCGTCATTAGTACCGATGGCATGCTGATTCAAATCTACATCAGCAAACCACTTGTCAGTAAAAACTATGCCAGTCGCTTTGAATTAAAAGATGCTGCACAAGCTGCCATTGCATCACATTTCATCGCTCGCTCGTTTCAGAAGTAACGTATTTTTTTGATGGTATCGGTGGTTTTATCCATAAAAATAAACTATGGTAACGATACAAACAAGCAACCACTTAAGTTCGCTGACTGTGCCATAATATCAACAGTTAAGCATTTTTATATTTGTGTATTTTTTTGTCAGATAAACGTGATCAAAGGAGCTGTATATGTTAGCAAACAAAGAAGGTCAAAACGTTCCATGTTGTACATTCCCTGTTCGCGAAGGCGACGCTTGGGCAACCTTGTGTACGGATGACTTATTCAAAAACAAAACTGTGGTGGTATTCTCATTGCCAGGCGCATTCACACCAACATGCTCATCTAGCCATTTACCTCGTTACAATGAGTTGGCAAAAGAATTTAAAAAACATGGTGTTGATGACATCTTATGTGTGTCTGTGAATGACACTTTTGTGATGAATGCTTGGAAAGAATCACAAGAAGCTGACAACATTACCTTTATTCCTGATGGCAATACCACTTTTACTGATGGCATGGGTATGTTGGTAGACAAAGGTGGCATTGGTTTTGGTAAACGTTCATGGCGCTATTCTATGCTGGTTAAAGATGGCAAAGTTGTTAAAATGTTTATCGAACCAGAAAAAGATGGCGACCCATTTGAAGTATCAGATGCCGACACCATGATGCGTTACTTAGACCCTGAATTCAAAGATGCACCATCAGTGGCTTTGTTCACCAAACCTGGTTGCAAATTCTGTGCAAAAGCCAAAGAATTACTAACCGCCAAAGGCTTGGCTTTTGAAGAAATCGTTTTGGGCCATGATGCCAGTACCGTTGCGGTGCGCGCCATCACCAACAAAACATCAGCACCACAAGTGTTCATCGGTGGCGAATACATCGGTGGCAGCGAAGAACTAGAAGCATATTTGAATAAATAATATCTTTGGTTATAGGCTGCCTGTATCAGGCAGCCTTTTCTTTAGCCAGAATATTGAGCTAATCAAACAATAACTGTTGTTTGAATAGCTCAATATTTTGTGCCCCCATTTATTTCAGGAGTAGCTCATGCAAAAAATTCAAGCAGATGTGGTGATTATTGGTGGTGGTAGCGCAGGTATGGGAGCTTATCGTACTGCTCGCCAAAGCACCGACAGCGTGTATCTTATTGAGGATCACCATTTCGGAACAACTTGTGCACGAGTTGGTTGCATGCCTTCAAAACTATTGATTGCAGCAGCAGAAGCCAAACACCATGCCGAGCACACCGCTCAATTTGGCGTGCACATTGATGGCACTATTCGTGTGGATGGCAAAGAAGTCATGCGCCGCGTTAAATCAGAACGTGACCGCTTTGTGGGCTTTGTTTTAGAGGATGTGGAAGCATTCACCAACAAAATTTTGGGGCGCGCACAATTCATTGACTCTCATACCATCCAAGTCGATGAGCATACCTTAATCACAGCCAAGCGCATCGTGATTGCCACTGGCTCTCGACCACAAATCTTGCCCGAATGGGAAGCATTGGGCGACAAATTAATCGTAAACGATGACGTTTTCGAGTGGGATACTTTGCCCAAAAGTGTTGCCGTGTATGGCACAGGCGTGATTGGATTGGAGCTGGGTCAAGCATTAAGCCGTTTGGGCGTTGAGGTTCACTTTTTTGCTCGTTCAGGCTCAATTGGTGGTATCACCGACCCTGTTATTTTGGCCAAAGCCACGCAAATCATGAATGATGAATTAACTTTGCATTTACACAGCAAGATTAAAACCAGCATCAGTGATAATGGCAATGTACACATCATTTACCAAGAGCAAAATGGCCCAGAAAAATTACTTGAGGTTGACTATTTTTTAGCAGCAGCCGGCCGTTTGCCCAATGTGGACAATTTGAATCTGGCCGCATTGGATTTCAAAACCGATGCTCGTGGTGTACCGATTGCCAACCCCAAGACCATGCAAACCAGCATTGAACATATCTTCATTGCAGGGGATGCGTCTAATCAATTGACGCTATTGCACGATGCTTCCGATCAAGGTCGTATCGCAGGTACCAATGCGGGTACTTATCCCATTTTGCATGACGGCTTGCGCCGCAGCTTAATCAGCGTGGTCTTTACCGATCCACAAATTGCTTGCGTTGGTGCACGTTTTAAAGATTTGGTGGCAGAATATGACGAAGAAAGCAATATTCGCATTGGTGAGGTATCATTCCACAACCAAGGTCGCTCACGCGTAATGGGTGTGAACAAAGGCATGATGCGTGTCTATGCCGATCCCAAAACCAAACGTTTTTTGGGCGCCGAAATCTTTGGTCCAGCAGCTGAACATTTGGCCCATTTATTGGCTTGGTCACACCAGCAAAAAATGACCATTCCTGAAATGCTGGACATGCCATTTTATCATCCAGTCATCGAAGAAGGTTTGCGTACAGCGTTACGAGATGTGAATGCAAAGCTGAACGATTAAATTCATGATCAAACCAAAACACAGCCAATTCTCCTGGTTTATTCCCATGGTCAATTGGCTGTTCTGTGTGCTATAAATATGCCCGAATACCATTAAAAAAATCAAAATAAGGATTGTCATGAAAAAAATGATGGCGTGGAAAAAAACTGCAATCAGTGCTTGTATCGGCTTAGGTTTATTGTCTGGCTGTACAGCTGTTGCCGATATGGTTGGCGCTGATACTGCGACAGTAAATGCCCAATCAGCACAAAGCTACAAACAATTATTAACGGGTGAGAAATCACAAGGCGCGTTAGATACATCTTCTAAAACGTCCAAACGCATTCATACCATTTTCAGCAATATGGTTCCTTATGCCAACCAAGCCAATACCACAGGTGTTCCATTTGATTGGCAAGTGAGCGTGATTCGCTCCGATGAAATGAACGCTTTTGCCATGCCCGGTGGCAAAATGGCATTTTATACAGGGATTGTTGAGAAGTTAAATCTGTCTGATGATGAAATTGCTGCCATTATGGGGCATGAAATGACACATGCTTTGCATGAACACAGTCGCAAAGCCATGGGTCAAAAAATCTTAACCTCTGCCGCCATTTCTATAGGCTCGGACTATGCCGGTGCCAAAACAGGCTTAAATCCGGACATGTTAAAACAAACCACATCTATTTTAGAAGAATATGGCTTAACCTTGCCATTCTCACGCAGCCAAGAAGCTGATGCTGACAAAGGTGGCTTAATGTTGATGGCCAAAGCTGGCTACAACCCAGCTGCAGCTGTAACCGTTTGGGAAAAAATGAATACCTTCGCCAAGGGTGCTGGTAACAGTACCCTTGAAGGGTTAACGTCAACTCACCCGACCAATAATGCGCGCATTGATAACATCAAGCGTGATTTACCCAGCGTGATGCCCACTTACCAAGCCAGTCAACGCAAAACCACCAGCACAGCAAATAAGCCAAGATAACAAAAGTAACTTATCAACAAAAAACAGCGCCTCAGGTGCTGTTTTTTTATATACTATCGCTTCGTCAATCTATGGTGTTTTTTTGATGCGTTTGCATCAGCTGCCAAGTTTCTGCAATCAATTGCGCACGGTTCTCTCGAACATAATTGGCGTCTGATAAACGTTGACGCCACAAACGTGCACCTTTTAAGCCGTGCATCAATCCCAAATAATGTCGAGACATATGGCGCATCGTGGTGCCATGCCCAGAATCAATTTGTGCTTGTGCATAAGCCGTTAAATTGGCCACAACAACGTCTAAGTTCACTGTACGAGAATCATCGCCATAAAACAATGCATCCCACACCGCCATGACCATAGGGTTGTGATATGCCTCGCGCCCGACCATCACACCATCAACATGCTTTAAATGCTGTGCAATTTCTTCATTGGTTTTCACACCACCATTAAGAATAAATTCCAAATCAGGGAAATCTTGCTTTAATTGGTATACAAATTCATACTTTAAAGGCGGCACTTCCCGGTTTTCTTTGGGTGACAAACCATCTAGCCAAGCATTTCGCGCATGCACAATAAACGTTTTGCAATCGCTCTTTTGGCTTAACTCGCCCACAAAATCCAGAACCGTACTGTACTGCGTTTGCTTATCCACACCGATACGATGTTTTACCGTCACATCAATACTTACTTTGTCTTGCATGGCTTTTAAACAATCCGTCACCAAATCAGCTTCTTGCATTAAACAAGCACCAAAAGCACCTTTTTGTACTCGAGGGCTCGGACAACCACAATTTAAATTGACTTCGTTATAACCATAATCTTGCGCCAATTTTGCACACGTTGCCAAATCACTGGGCACACTACCACCCAATTGCAGTGCCACTGGATTTTCAACATGGTTAAATTCTAAAAAACGGCATGCATCACCATGAATCAAAGCACCTGTGGTCACCATTTCACTGTAAAGCCACGCATGCTGTGTGAGCTCTCGTGCCATAAAACGGTAATGCCGATCCGTCCAATCCAACATCGGTGCTACTGACACCGTGCGTTTGGGTAATTTATTTTGATTCACAGTCATTATCAATACTCGGGGCCACTTACCTAGGCAGTTAGCAATAAACAAAAAAGCATTTTATCGAAAATCAAAAGCAGAGTAAAAGCCGATTTGCAAAAGCGCCTGTTTATACCCAACCTAAAACGCTTTTACACATGAAAATTTACAGCATTTGAAATACTGGCCAAAATATTCAGATTTGCTTAAGACAGAATCACAATAGATGGGATATGATGTCAGAATTGTATAATGTATACTTAAGATTAAAAAGATCAATAACTATGACTGCCACCACTCTTTTGGGCATTATTGGAACTGCTGCCTTTGCCTTTTCTGGTTATCTTGTTGGTTTTCGCAAACGTTTGGATATTTTAGGCGTATTGATTGTATCACTCTTGCCTGCAATCGGTGGTGGCTTGGTCCGAGATGTCATTATCGGACGCATCCCTGTGGTATTCACCGAGAATACCAACTTAATTGTCATTGCCGTGACCTTACTTGCTTCATGGCTTTTTCATTTGGAGCGTAAAAACAAAAAAATCCTCCAGCATTTATTCATCATCACCGATTCTATTGGCTTGGTTGCCTTTAGCTTAACGGGCGCTCAAGTGGGCATGCTTTTCAACTTAAATTTCTTTGGCGTGATCACTTTAGCCTTTGTGACCGCTGTCGGTGGCGGCATAATGCGCGATATACTTGTTAATGACATGCCGATTATTCTAAAAAAAGACATTTACGGCTCCATCGCCATTCTTTTGGCATTGGCTTTGATATTTTTGGACTATTTTGGTTGGGTCAATGCTTTTACCTTAAATCTTTTGTTTGTGAGCGGTTTGATTTTGCGTCTGTTTGCTCACTACACGGCATTTAACTTGCCACGATTTAATTCAAACAAAATCAACACATTAAAATAAAAAACAAATAAAAAACAATCTTTTGGGAACAAATTCCTTAGCAAATGCTCTATTACTCACTGCTTTGCAATGAAGCAGTTGCTGTAAGCAACATTTTCCCGCTATGAGTTAGCCATCTACACCCCTCCCCCTTGGCGTAGATGGCATTTTTTTGTACACCACACAGCACTTGTTAATCCATACACCATGTCTTCTCATCTACTCTAACGATTTCATTACAGAGATTAACCTCGACTTAACAGCGTTTAATATTTCTATCCGTACAATGGCTTTTAACAGTTATGGTTTTTCCCTTAACCCGCTGTGATTGTAGTGAGTAAGACGTTTTCCCCGCAATGTATTGGCCCTCAATGCTTATCCCTTGGCATAGAGGGTTTTTTTTGTCTATTCACTCCTCAATTTCAGAACAAACACGCCGTCTTATCCATCTTCACAATTCATCACCACTCATGGCTTCTTTCATGTATTTTTTGGACAAGTTGACCAAAATACATTTGCAATATCACAAGAAATTACTTTTTACAAAAATATTACTTAAAACAAATGCATCTCTTTCTTAAAGCATGGCATTTTACAATTTAAAACTGTTATACTTTCCCATTTGATTTAACTCCTAAATAATGGTTTGAAACATGCAAGAACAGTACCAACCTTCCAGTATTGAGCCTGCGGCCCAAGAGAAATGGGATGCAGCACGCGTCTTCAACGTGACTGAAGACACTACCAAAGAACCGTATTATTGCCTCTCTATGTTCCCTTACCCATCAGGTAAGTTACACATGGGTCACGTGCGCAATTACACCATTGGTGACGTACTGAGCCGCTTCAAATTATTAAAAGGCTTTAACGTTATGCAACCAATGGGTTGGGACGCATTTGGTTTACCAGCTGAAAATGCTGCGATGAACAACAATGTGGCACCAGCAAAATGGACTTACCAAAACATCGCATACATGAAAAAACAATTGCAAAGCTTGGGTTTTGCCATTGACTGGGAACGTGAAATTGCCACGTGCTCTCCAGAATATTACCGTTGGGAACAATGGTTATTTGTGCGCTTGTTTGAAAAAGGTTTGATTTACAAGAAAAACGGCATCGTGAACTGGGATCCAGTTGACCAAACCGTTTTGGCAAATGAACAAGTTGTTGATGGTCGCGGTTGGCGTTCTGGTGCATTGGTAGAAAAACGCGAAATCCCAATGTATTACTTGCGCATTACCGATTATGCAGAAGAATTGCTTGCTGACCTAGATGAACTAGAACATTGGCCAGAACAAGTTAAGACCATGCAACGCAACTGGATTGGTAAATCTCGTGGCATGCAAGTTCGTTTTAAATTAGACGACAATAGCAAACAAGACTTAGCAGCTGAACACGCAGAATATGTACAAGTGTACACCACACGCCCTGATACCTTAATGGGTGCGACCTATGTGGCAGTTGCAGCAGAACACCCACTAGCAACAGCAGCAGCATTAAACAACCCAGAATTACAAGCCTTTATTGCTGAATGCAAAGCAGGCTCTGTGGCTGAAGCCGACATGGCAACCATGGAGAAAAAAGGCATGCCAACAGGCCGTTTTGTGGTGAATCCATTAAACGGTGAAACGGTTGAAGTTTGGATTGCCAACTATGTGTTGTTCAGCTACGGTGACGGTGCTGTTATGGCGGTTCCAGCTCACGATGAACGTGATTTTGAATTTGCTAAAAAATACAATTTGCCAATCAAAGTGGTGATCCAGCCTTCAGTTGAAGATGCCTTGGCAATGCCACTTGAAGCTGCTTATACCGAGAATGGCGTATTGTGCAACAGTGGTGATCTGGATGGTTTGGACTTTCAGGCTGCCTTTGATGCCATCGCTGAAAAATTAAGCAGCAATGATGCTGGCGCGCCAAAAACACAATACCGTTTACGCGACTGGGGCATTAGCCGCCAACGCTATTGGGGCTGCCCTATTCCAATCGTGCATTGTGAATGCTGTGGCGACGTACCCGTTCCAGAAGATCAATTGCCTGTTATTTTGCCAGAAGATGTTGTACCAGACGGTGCAGGTTCTCCATTGGCCAAAATGCCTGAATTTTATGAAACAACTTGTCCTAAATGCGGTGGTGCAGCACGTCGTGAAACCGACACCATGGATACGTTTGTAGAATCAAGCTGGTATTTTGCCCGTTATGCTTCGCCAAAAAGCGAAACAGCCATGGTTGACCCAGAAGCAGCCAAATACTGGCTGCCTGTACACCAATACATTGGTGGTATCGAACATGCTATTTTGCATTTATTGTATGCTCGATTCTTCACCAAATTAATGCGTGATGAAGGTTTATTGGCAGTGAATGAGCCGTTTAATCGCTTGTTAACCCAAGGCATGGTTGTTTGTGAAACCTATTCTCGCGAAATGGCCAATGGTGGTATTGAGTACATCGCACCTGTTGATGTCGTATTAGAATACGATGACAAAGGCCAACCGATTCGTGCCACACACCGATCTGATGGCTCTCATGTTGATATTGGCGGCATTGAAAAAATGTCAAAATCCAAAAACAATGGTGTTGATCCACAAGAGCTAATTGATGTTTATGGCGCAGATACCGCGCGCTTATTCATGATGTTTGCCGCACCGCCAGACATGTCTTTGGAATGGTCTGATGCGGGCGTTGAAGGCGCAAATCGCTTCTTACGTCGCTTGTGGCGTACCATTTATGATTTTGTGAGTCATGGTACGACAACTGCATTTACAGGTGACAATGACAGCTTGCCTAAAGAGCTAAAAGACTTGCGCTTTAAACTGCACAGCACCATTGCCAAAGTGAATGATGACTATGACCGTCGTCAACAATTCAATACTGCAATTGCTGCTGTGATGGAGCTGTTAAACCAATACGACAAAACACCGCGCCAAAGTGATGTAGAACGTCAAGTTGCTCAAGAGACTCTAGAAGCAAGCTTAATGTTGCTATGGCCAATTGTTCCACACATTTGCGATACCTTGTGGACACACTTGCGCCAAGACAATCTTTGGGATGCAGGCTGGCCAACTGTTGACGAAATAGCCTTGGTTAAAACCGAAATTGAGATGATGGTACAAGTGAATGGCAAGCTGCGTGGCAAAATTACCGTTGCTGTGGATGCAGACAAACAAAGCATTGAAAAAATGGCAATGGACCTAGAAGGTGCACAGCGTTTTATCAATGGCCAAACACCGAAAAAAATCATTGTGGTGCCAAAACGTTTGGTGAATATCGTGGTTTAAACCCTGATGATATGATCCTCAAAAGCTGCCTTAGGGCAGCTTTTTTTATTTTCAATCCGTCATCAATTTGACCAATTGCATCAATATGACTTGAAATTTCAATCCACAATACCCACTATTACTGTATCTTCTGTCTTACCCATATTTAAGGAACAGACAATATGCGCTATTTTGGCTTCGCTTTTATTGCTCTGGCAATTTTAGAAGTTACTTCCATTGTGTTTATGAGCCAATGGATTGGTGGCTGGTTTACCCTATTTTTAATGATCGTTCAGTTTTTTATTGGCTCATGGATGATGCGCAATATCGGCCTGTCTGGTGTTTTATTGGCCGGCTCAGTGATTCGAGGTGATAACAAAGGCGTATCAATATACCAATTGATGTGGCCACTTCGCTATGTTTTTGCGGCAGTCTTGCTCATGAGCCCTGGTTTTGCATCAGACATCATTGCTGGTGTTTTATTATTGCCCTTAAAAGGGCCTAAAGGCATAACCAATAACGTCTCAGGCATGTACAGACAAGCACGTCAACGCAGCAACCCAGCAAAAGATGAAGGCGATATTATTGAGGGTGAGTTTACGGTGAGTGGTGAAAAAAAACAGCCAAACACCAAGAACGATAAATATATCGAGCATTGAGTTATTTCAAAATGACATAAAATTTGACTGACATATTCATGATAAGATAGCCAACTTCTAGGCTATCTTTTTTTTGTGACAGGAAGACCAATATGGAATGGATGTTTGCAGCAATGACTTTGTGTCTGGGTGTGATTATTGGATTTGTCTTTTGCTTCATGATCAAAAAAGATCAAGAAAAAAGTTTTCGTGAACAAGAGCAGCATTGGCAAGAACAAATCAATGAACAACAACACATCTTGTCTGAAGCCACCGCCATCAAAATGCAAATGCAAAACCAGCAACAAGACATCAATGCCTTCAAAAGCCAAATTGCCGAATTGAATGAGAACAACAGTCTTTTGCGCAGCCAAAATGCCGCCCAACATGTTCAATTGCAACATTTGCAAAACATTCAAACCCAACACCGCAATTTAGAAACCGACTATCAAGATTTGCAACAAGAATGCACCAATTTGCAAATTCAAAGCCGCCATCTGTCAACCTTGCTGGAGCAAGAACGCAGCATGCATGCTGAAAAAATACAGCTGCTCACCGAAGCCAAAGAAAGCCTCAGCCAGCAATTTCAAGTGTTGGCCAATCAGATTTTAGAAGAAAAAAGCCAGAAATTCTCCGAGCAAAATCAGCAAGGCATGCAATTGCTGCTGAATCCTTTACAAGAAAAAATCCAAGGCTTTAGTCGCTTGGTACAAGATACTTACGAAAAAGAATCCAAAGAGCGTCTAACCTTAGAAAATGAACTCAAACGTTTGCAAACGCTCAACAGCCAACTCAATACTGAAGCCTCAGCCCTCACCAAAGCGCTCACAGGCACCCAAAACAAAACCCAAGGCAATTGGGGTGAGATGGTATTAGAAAAAGTATTGGAAAGTTCAGGGCTTCGCAAAGACAAAGAATATTTCACCCAAGCCTCTCACCAATCACAAGACGACATGGGCAATACCCGACGTTTGCAACCCGATGTGATTGTGAATCTGCCTGAGAACAAACAAATCATTATCGATAGTAAAGTATCGTTAACCGCTTATGTTCGTTATACCCAAGCCCAAGATGACAAAGAAGCCCAAATCGATTTACGAGCCCATTTGGCTTCGATTCGTGGCCACATTAAATCCTTGTCTGAAAAAAATTACCATGCGCTTGAGGGCTTACAAAGCTTGGATTTTGTTTTGATGTTTATTCCCGTTGAACCTGCTTATTTATTGGCACTGCAACACGATGATCAATTGCAACAAGATGCCTTTGATAAGCGCATTATGTTGGTTGGCCCCAGTACCCTATTGGCAACCTTACGCACGGTGGCACATATTTGGCGCAGTGAGAACCAAAATCAAAATGCCCTTCAAATTGCCAAAGATAGCGGTAGAATGTACGACAAATTTGTTGGCTTTGTTGAAAGCTTAGAAAAATTAGGAAAAAACATGGAGCAATCGAATCAAGCTTATCAACAAGCCATGAACCAATTGTCCCAAGGTCGAGGAAATTTAATCAATCGTGCTGAAAAACTGCGCGGCTTAGGTATTAAAGCCAATAAGCAATTAAACCCCCAGTATTTAAATGATGAAGACGATGAGGATACAAACAGGCTGCCTGAAAACCTGATGTAAGCCATTGCCTTTTGATTGTTCTACCCTTTAGAGAAAACCATGTCATTCAAACCACATTCAAGTAATGCCGCATCAAAAGAAGTCGAAGAAGCTTTTGATTTACTGCCGCAAGACCCAAAAAATCGCTCAACCTTACAAGAGATTTTTAACTATAAAATGCTGCAGTGCATTTTTATGGGTTTTAGCTCTGGCTTGCCATTATTTTTCATGATTAACCTGATTCCTGCATGGTTAAAAACAGAAAATATCAATTTAAAAACCATTGGCCTAATGGCTTTAATCCAGTTGCCATTTACCTTAAAATTCCTATGGTCTCCTGCAGTTGACCGTTATAAAGTTCTGCCATTTCTGGGTCGCCGACGCAGTTGGATGTTGGTTTCTCAAGTCGGCTTGATGCTGTTTTTATTGTGTTATGCTGTTTTAAATCCAGCCCAAGATTTGCGCTTAATTATTATTTTGTCGTTTTTGGTTTGTTTTTTCTCTGCCACACAAGACATTGTGATTGATGCCTATCGTCGCGAAATTCTAAGTGATAGAGAGCTTGGCTTAGGTAACTCGATTAACGTGAATGCTTATCGCCTATCAGCCTTGGTTCCAGGTTCCTTGTCTTTGATTTTATCGGATAACATGAGCTGGTTCTGGGTTTTTGTCATCACGGCTTGCTTTATGTTACCAGGTATCTTCTTTAGCTTATTCTTAGCCAAAGAACCCAAACTAGGTCATTTACCAGCTCGCTCTCTTTTTGATACCGTGGTTTTGCCTTTTCAAGAGTTCTTTACCCGCAAAGGCGTTGGTTCAGCGTTACTGGTCTTGTTGTTTATTTTCTTATACAAATTAGGTGACAGCATGGCAACAGCATTGCTAACACCTTTTTATATGGACTTGGGTTTTAGTAAATCACACATTGGTTTTATCGCCAAAAATGCAGGTTTATGGCCTGCCATTGTCTTTGGTTTATTAGGTGGTATTTGGATGCTAAAAATCGGCATCAATAAAGCCTTATGGCTGTTTGGTGCAGTACAGCTCGTGACCATTTTGGGCTTTGTGTGGTTGGCATCATTTAACCATTTTGATGTGATTACCAGTAAAGAATTGTGGATGCTTGCCTTTGTTGTCGGTGCAGAATACACCGGTGTTGGCTTGGGAACGGCTGCATTTGTCGCCTTTATCGCTCGTGAAACCAATCCGATTTACACAGCAACTCAATTGGCCTTATTAACCAGCTTGTCTGCTGTTCCACGTACGTTTGTGAATGCCACCACAGGATATTTAGTAGAATTTATGGGTTATACCAATTTCTTTTGGATGTGTTTTTTTGTTGCGATTCCCGGCATGTTATTGCTCATCAAAGTTGCGCCCTGGCATGGAGACAAAAAGCAATTGTCTTAAACAAAAAAGCTGCCTGATGGCAGCTTTTTTTATAGCCTATTGATTCAGATCTGTTAAACATTTGGATGAAGTCAAAGCCCATTCTTCCTTCATTTTAATACCCATAACCAATCGAACTTCAAAGAAACACGCTTAGAGATTTTGATTGCCTAAACCAAACTGCCTTTTGCTCATATTCTGACTAATGGCTACCATTAACCTAAACGCCATATGAATATTTGAATCTGGCGGTACGCAAACAAATTAGACTTACGATACAATAAGAAACTGATAAAAAATGAATCTCACAATAAAAAATGTAACCAGCCCCAAAGCCCACTTTAAAGAATGAATAGCAATGCTCAACAATAAGCGCCCCCGTACCATTCAAATTTTTCTACCATCTGGAGATCCTGCTGGCATTAGAATTGCGGAGCAAACTACTTCCATTATTCGATTAATTGAAGTGCCTAGAAACAATCTCGCTGAATTTTTAAAGCTGCCCGAAGCAAAACAAGTCGGCTTATATTTTCTCGTGTCTGGCGATAACAAAGATGAACTTTATATTGGGCAATCGGGTGATGTCGGAAGTCGTTTATTGCAACATCACAAAGATGAGAAAAAAGACTGGAAACGTGCATTGGTTCTTATCTCTCTTACCAACAACTTAACTCAAACTCATGTGCTTTACCTAGAGTTCTTATCCATTGATAAGGCAAAAATTTGCCAACGTTATGATTTGATTAATAGCAACAATGGACAAAAGCCACACACCCCTATTCCGTTAAAAGCAGATTGTGATGAAATCCATGAAATTGGCAGCTTACTGCTAGCCACACTTGGCTACCCTATTTTTGAATCCTTAACCGAAACCACAATAGCCAAAGAACCCATATTCCTTTGCACCCGCACAAATGTGAAAGCCACTGGTATTTATACCAATGAAGGCATGGTGGTCTTAAAAGGCTCATCAGCACCCATGTTCACCAAACGTAAGACTGAGCCTCGTTTTTTTGAAAAACGCGATCAGCTATTGGCAAAAGGTGTCATAACACAAGAAAACGAGCGTTTTGTATTTCAACGTGATTATTTATTCCAAACACCCAGTGGGGCATCCATGTTTTTATTGCTAGCTTCCTCCAATGGTTGGATTGATTGGAAAACAGAGCAAGGCGTAACATTACATGATTACCAAGGCAGGACAATAGACTCAGTCAGTAAACCATCAACACCAATGAATGAAGCTTAAAATTGGGGTTCTTAATAAAAATAAACCGTATAACATCATGGCAATGGCCATTGTATTTATACGGTTTTTTTGGTTAAAGCATATGATGCAATGGATCATAGCCTAGTACAGGTAGCGGCTAACGGATCTTAAGCACTGATTTTTTCAACTTTATTAATGCTTTTGTTGCGCAAGTCCGTGATCAAGCCATCAATGCCTTTTTCACGAATCACATCGTTGAATTGATTGCGATACACCGTCACCAAGCTATTACCTTCAAATTTAATGTTATACACCTTGTAAACCTGGCCAATTTTGTACATTTGGTATTCTACTTGGTATTTTTTATTGCTTTTGGTGGTGATTTCGGTAAAGACATTGGCTTTGGTTTTGCCTTGCGTTTGCTTGAGAATTTTAACTTTGGCACCTTCACCAGCAACAATCGCTGATTTGGCATACATGGTAATAATCATCTCTTTGAACGCGGTAATAAAATCTTGTTTTTGTGTTGCACTAAAATCACGCCACGGCATGCCGATGGACAAAGCAGCAATGCGTTGGTAATCCAAATACTGATCTGCATATTGTTCTAATTGCGCAATTTTTTGTTCGCTGCTCAAATCGGTATTGTTCATGACTTTACTAACGGCATTGATATTGGCGCGCATTTGTACATCTGCAGGATGTCCATCAGCCAAAACAAGGCTGGTGAATAACATCAAATATGCCATGGCAAAAAATCGATACAAATGCTTCATTGGTGCTTTCCTTTTTTCAAATCTCAATTCAAAATAAGCCAACTTCCAAAATCGACTCTTTCAAGCTGCCAAATACGATTTAGCGGTTTCAATATAGCACCATCTTAACAGCCATGCCAAACAATTATCGCAATTAACTGTGTGAATCCAAAAGCACAATAAAATACAGAACTACAATAAGTTCATTTGCAAAACAGCTTTAACAGGTGCAAACGCAGAACGGTGCTCAACCAAAGCGCCATGGGCTTTTAAGGCTTCCAGATGCACTGCCGTTCCATAACCTTTGTGTTTGGCAAAACCATATTGTGGATAAATAGCATCCAAAGCATACATTTGTGCGTCTCGGCTGGTCTTGGCCAAAATAGATGCTGCAGAAATGCAAGCGTGCTTTAAATCACCTTTCACCACTGCCTCAGCTGCCACATCCAAATCCTTGGGAATTCGATTGCCATCGATTAACACTGACGTCGGTTGAATATGCAAACCAGCCACTGCACGGCTCATCGCTAACATGGTTGCGTGCAGAATGTTTAATTTTTCTATTTCAAGTACACTTGCCTCTGCCACACAAAAAGACAAGGCTTGTTCTTGAATCGCAATGGCCAAAGTATCGCGTTTTTTTTCAGACAGTTTTTTAGAGTCGGTTAAAAATGGCAAATCATAATCAGCAGGTAAAATCACTGCGGCGGCAAAGACACTGCCAACCAAAGGCCCACGACCTGCTTCATCGACACCTGCAATTAACATATTAGTTTTTTTCATTGATTAAACCCAAAACGGCTGTGGCTGCTAATTTGGCCGTATCTTGCTTAAGCAGCAAGTGCAATTGTGTAAACTCATCGGCAATTTGTGCCATTTTTTCAGGATGCTCATACCAATCTAACATCGCGGCTGCCAATTTCTCTGGCGTGGCATCGTGCTGTAACAATTCAGGTACGGCCATTTTATTTAGCAATACATTCGGCAAACCCACAAACGGAACGTTAATTTTCTTCTTCACCCACCAATAGGTTAATTTGGCAATCTTGTAACTAATAACCATCGGTCTTTTGCACAGCGCCACTTCCAATGTTGCCGTACCACTGGCCACCAAAACCACATCTGAAGCCACACAAGCCAAATCAGCATGGGCATACAAAATCTTAATGGGCAGTTGGCGAAATTCATCACAATCCAAAACATCCAGAATTTTCTCACGCGTTGCTGCAGTTGCTGCTGGCAATAAAAACTGCGCGTCGGGCAGCATTTGCAAGACAATGTGTGCAGCCTGAAAAAAAACAGGTGCCATAAATTCAATTTCACTGATCCGGCTACCCGGCATCATGGTAAAAATAGGAATATCCAATTCCAATTTTAATCGCTCACGCATGGCCAACTTATCCACAACAATGGGCATGGTTTGTGCCATCGGATGCCCCACATATGTCGCTCGCCCACCGGCTTTGTGATAAAGCTCTGGCTCCATCGGGAATAAACACAAAACTTCATCAACTTCTTTGACAATATTGTGTACCCGTTCAGGACGCCATGCCCAAATCGATGGGCTCACATAATGAATGGTTTTAATGCCATTTTGCTTTAAAACTTTGGCAACACCCAAATTAAAATCAGGCGCATCAATCCCAATAAAAACATCTGGACGGATACGCTTCATTTGTTTGATTAAGCCTTTTCGGATTTTTAAAATCTCAGGCAATTTCTGAATGACTTCAACAAAACCTCGCACAGCCAAGCGCTCTTGTTCAAACAAGCTCTCACAGCCCAATGCTTTCATTTTAGGACCTGCAATCCCAACAAAACGAATATGGGGGTATTGCTGTTTGAGCGCTTCAATTAAATGAGCGCCCAAAGTATCCCCAGATGCTTCTCCAACACTGATGGCGATGGTTAACGTTTTATCCGACATGAAATGCCCTTATATCAATGAAAAAAGCCTAAACAAGTTAGGCTTTAGAAACAACTTTGTTTTCGCTTAGCGAATAACACCACGCGTCGATACATTAAAGAAATCAGCAAAAAGGGCCAATTCAGGCTGCGTTTGGCTTAATGCAATAATCTGCGTTTTGGCCTCATCATAACTTAAACCTTGTCGGTACAAAATCTTGTACACATTTTTAATGTTATTGATTTGCTCATTGCTAAATCCACGACGGCGTAGGCCTTCACTGTTCAAACCAGAAGGCTCAGCACGGTAACCAGCAGCCATCACATAAGGCGGAACGTCTTTGTGAACGCCGGCTGCAAATGCTGTCATGGAGTGATCTCCCAAGATACAAAATTGGTGTACCAAAGAAAAACCACCCAAAATAACCCAATCCCCAATCGTAACGTGTCCTGCTAAGGAGGCATTATTGGCAAAAATGGTGTGATTTCCTACCACACAATCATGTGCCAAATGCACATAAGCCATAATCCAGTTATCATCACCGATGCGGGTTTCACCCAAACCAGTCACTGTACCCAAATTAAACGTACAAAATTCACGAATGGTATTGTTGTTACCAATGATTAATTTGGTGGGTTCATTTTTGTATTTTTTATCTTGTGGAATGGCACCTAAAGAAGCAAATTGGAAAATCTGATTGCCTTCTCCGATGCTTGTGTGTCCATCAATCACCACGTGCGAACCCACTTTGGTATTCGCACCAATGCACACATTCGGTCCAATCACGCTATAAGGTCCCACTTCAACTGAACTGTCTAGTTGTGCTTTAGGATCAATAATCGCTGTTGAATGAATCAAGCTCATGTGTTTCTTTCTTATCTAAATAATTTACGCAGAAATCTTGCGTTTGGCACACATGATTTCAGCTTCAGCAGCCACTTGGCCATCTACGGTTGCCACGGCTTTGAATTTGGCAATATCACGCTTTTGTGCCAATAGTTCAATGCTAAACATCAATTGATCTCCTGGGATGACTTGGCGTTTAAAACGCGCTTTGTCGATGCCCACGAAGAAATAAATCTCATCTTCAGCACGACCACCCAAACTTAAAATTGACAATGTACCAGCAGCTTGTGCTAAGGCTTCAATAATCAAAACACCTGGCATCACAGGGAATTCTGGGAAGTGGCCGTTAAAAAATGGCTCATTGATGGTTACATTTTTAAAAGCCGTAATACTGGTATTCGGCTCATATGCCGTCACGCGATCTAATAATAAAAATGGATAGCGATGTGGTAATAAAGTCCGTAAAGTTTTGGCTTCTATTGGCAATGTATATTCACAAGTCATTTCTTATTTTTCCGTTTCTGTTTCAGCGCTTTGCGCTTGAATTTCCAACTCTTTGAGTCGTTTGTTCATGTCATTTAGGCGTCGCACATGCACTGCATTGCGCACCCAGTCTTTGTGGGTTTGTAATGGATAAGAAGAGGCGTAATGCCCTGCTTCATGAATCGAATGGCTCACCAAAGTACCACCACCAATAAATGTTTTGTTAGCAATATGAATATGCCCAACAAACATTGCAGCGCCACCAATGGTACAGTTATCCCCAATCTGAGTACTGCCTGCAATCCCAGTACAACCAGCAATTGCCGTGTGTCGTCCAATTTGCACGTTGTGGGCAATTTGCACCAAGTTGTCTATTTTAGCATCTTGCTTAATCACCGTATCGTTAATCGCGCCACGATCAACCGTGGTATTGGCACCAATTTCCACATCGTCTTCTAAAATAACGCGACCAACCTGAGGGATTTTAAACCAAGCATTGTTGTCTTTGTCCCAAGCCAAACCGAAACCATCGGCACCAATCACGCTACCAGAATGAATTTCAACCCGATTGCCAATGAGCACATGAGAATAAACCGTGACATTCGCATGCAACAAAACTTCATCACCGAGCACACACCAATCTTCAATCACAGTGCCTGCCAAAATACGGCAACCCTCACCCAAAACCACATGCTCACCAATCACAGCATTTGCGCCCACTTCACAACTTTTTGGCACCACGGCAGTATCGGCAATCACAGCTTTAGGATGCACCTTGCCAGAAGCAAGTACGATTGGTGTAAACAAGCGCGCTACTTTGGCAAAATACAAATAAGGATCGGCCACCACAATGG